>NZ_DGTE01000028.1:2760-20863 GCF_002393675.1 Streptococcus sp. UBA4344 | reverse complement strand
TTGATTTCATTCAGTATATCCCAGCAGGGCTTTCTTTGGGATTGATTTTTAAATGGACAAAATCCATTTATTATCCGATTTTATTACATTTTTTAGTCAACTATGGTCCTAAAATCATTTTTATATTAATATCATAAAGATAGCAAAATCAGCCATAAATGGTAACTATTTTTTAAAAAATTTACCATTTACGACCTAAAAACGACAAATTACGACTTGGGCGTGCATTCACCTCACAATCTGTTAGACTAAAATCTGTCAGTTGCAACGACAAAATATTATTGGGAGGTATTCAAATGAATACAAAAACTTTTGAACAATTTGATGTAATGACAGATGAAGCACTTTCTACTGTGGAAGGTGGTTACAGCAAGACAGATTGTCTCAATGCAATGATTACAGGTATTGCTGGTGGAATTGTAGCTGGTGGTACTGGAGCAGGTCTAGTAACGTTGGGAGTGGCAGGACTACCTGGTGCATTTGTTGGTGCACATATTGGAGCTATAGGTGGTGGGGCTACTTGTGTAGGTGGTATGTTGTTTAATTAATTTTATAAGGAGAGAGTAATGAGCTTAAATAAGTTTACTAATTTTCAAGAGTTAGATAAAAATCATTTGCAAACAATTAGTGGTGGTAAAGGGAATATGGGTTCTGCTATTGGCGGGTGTATCGGTGGAGTATTATTAGCTGCAGCTACTGGACCAATTACTGGTGGTGGGGCTGCAATGATCTGTGTGGCTTCAGGTATTTCAGCATACTTATAGAATTTATGATTATAAAATATAGTATTATTATTTTTGTTAATTTAGTATGTTATTTATTAATTAACAAGGTATTTAAAGCTTCGAATGACGAGCGAGAGACAACTGGTAAAGTTTTATTGATTTTATCAATTGTTTATATTGTAGTAGATATCCTGTTCAATGCGTCTAAATAGCTATTTAAAAATTTTATAATGTATTACTATTGTGATAGTCACACATTTTCAAGCTGATAGATTCCTATCAGCTTTTGTTTTAATCAAATTTTACCGTTGACGACCTAAAAATGACAAATTACGACTTGGGCAAAAAAAGATGAAATATTCTGATAAAATAAATTTTGTCAATCGCGATGACAAAATATTATTGGGAGGTATTCAAATGAATACAAAAACTTTTGAACAATTTGATGTAATGACAGATGACGGAAGTTTTTGTAGATGAAAAATTGGAGAGCTATTCTAAAAAATATACTGTTTTTGGCAATGGGAGCGAAGGCAGTATTATCGACAGACGGTATGTTAGTAAAAGGAGTTCTCGTTTTCTTCACAATATTTATATTGTATAGTATAAATAAAGCAAATTAATTTCTATGTACTATTCTATTTTTGTTATTTTATTCTGCATTATCTTAGCTATAATTTTTATTGACGGTTTCTTTATTAAGAAAAATAATAAAGCCTCATCTTATATCATTTTTTTGACTTGTTATGTTTTAAGTCAAAAGGAAGCTAACACTAGTTTTCTGACGATAGTCTGTTTGCTTATTTTGCTATTGATATATTATGAAAATAGAGATAAAAAAATAATAACTATTATTGATAATCAGATTCATATTTTTATGGCAATAATATTGCCTGAAAGAATAATTTATAATGTATTACTATTGTGATAGTCACACATTTTCAAGCTGATAGATTCCTATCGGCTTTTGTTTTAATCAAATTTTACCGTTTATGACCTAAAAATGACAAATTACGACTTGGACGTTTATTTCCAAGAGAATTTGTTAAACTGAAATGGTCAATCGCGGTGACAATCTTAATTAAAAGGAGATTTTATGAAAAAGAATATTTTTAAATCAACAATTTTATTATCTGCAACTGTTTTATCAATGGCAACCGTTTCTGTCTTTGCTGATGATGAGCTTGTGCCTACAACTGAAACGACAGAAGTTGTGGATAATGGAGATAATGTTACAGAAAATCTAGCAACAGATATTATTGAGCCATCAAATGATATTTCAGAAAGTCAATCCGAAAAAACTGAGGAGGTATTATCAATTGAAACGGCTGATAATTCATCAGTTATAATGGAATCAACCGAAGCAACGGAAACGATAGCATCAGACACATCAGATGAGCCAGAAGAAGCTGAAGTCACTATTTCCCAATATGAAGAAAATGTCGCAGACTTTAATCACGTTCCAATGACAGATGTTTATGCTATGTTTACAGAGGACGGAAAAGAGCATGTGATTTATGTTGGACGTCCGACTTGTTACTATTGTCGTCAGTTTTCCCCAGCTTTAAAAGAGTTCAACACTTTAATGGATAATCGTCTAGAGTATTACAATACTGACAGTCAGGATTTTGATGAAGAAGCAGCGAACTTTCTTTTTGGAACAGTCGGTATTCCAGGAACGCCTACCATTATCCGTTTGCAAAATGGTCAAATCGTGAGTGCGTGGATTGGTGGTGGTATTTCTGGACAAGAACTTTATGACTATCTCTTTTATGGGAAAATTCCAGCGGCTATGGCAGCAGCAATGGCTGAACAATCAAATGAAGATAATACAGAAACGATAGCATTTGACACTAAAGAAATAAAAACTGATTCTAATATTCAGAATGTGATTTTTTTACCGCAAAATGATGTTAAAACCACTGAAAAAGCCTTAATTGTTCCAGAAAGCCCACAAGTTTTCTCTAAAAATGAAATAAAAACTAATAACAGCAACGCCCTACCTAAATTAGGCATTAAAGCAAACAACTTTTCAGCATACGGACTGTTAATTTCTCTGTTTGGACTGATTTTAATGAAACTTGGCAGAGGAAAAGTAGCAAATGAATGATAAAGTTTGTAAAAATAGTTTATACACAGCTCTCATATTTGACTTTCTTGGAATATGCTTAATGTTGTTTAATTACTTTGTGTACAATAAAGATTTTTGGAATTCAACAACTTACAATTTATTATTTGGCGGGTTGTTTGTGTTGCTTTTATGCAAGAATTATTTCAAAAAAGATAAAAAATAGCTATTCGCGACTAAAAATTGGCATTTTACGACTTTGGCGAAAAAAAACTCAAAAAAGATATATACTTTATGTGTGAACAAGCTAAAGCAATTAGCTAAACTTGTTCAAAATAATATTGCAGCATAAAGGAGACTATTATGGTAACTAAAATCGTTGGTGTTGTGTGCTTATTAATAGCAGTATTTCAATTTTATAACACTGATAAGTTGTTTACTGACACTAAAGCAAATGGCAATGAAAACACATCACAGTTTCTGTTGGCTAGTTTATGGAGCGGCGGTCTATCTGGGATTATTCTTTTTATTGTTGGATTAGGTTTGTTACTCAATGTCTTTTAATCTTTTCTCTAATATGGAAAAACAAAAATTATCCACTAGTTGATAGTGTGCTTAATTTAGTATATCAGAATATCATTTTACTATGTTACAATATAAAGTGACCATTCGTGACCTTATTTTGTCTGTTTATGACTTGGAGATTTTTTTATCAATATTTCCTTTATAATGCTATTGGAGGGAATATTGATTTATGACAAAATATTTTAATTTCACAACCAGCAAAAGAGACTATAAATTGGCTATTGACGATATCCTTTTTATTCAAGTCTCTAAGGAAAAAATTCATATGGTCAAGGTGGTAACCGCTGATGAGGAATATCACATTTATCATCAATTAAAAGATATTGAAAGAGAATATCATCAGTTCTTTAGGTGTCACCGTGATACTTTGGTAAATAGGGATAAAATACGAATAATGGATAGAGAGCAGCGACTTTTATATGTTGGAGATGAAAAGCGACCTGTACATTATGCACGAAGTAAAGGAAGTCAACTAAAAGAAATCATCTCAAATGACTGATTTTTAGAGGAGATTTATGTTAGATATTTATGTACTAGAGGATAATATCATACAGCAATTTCGTATGGAACGCGAGATTGCGACCATTATGGCAAAAAATAATTGGGACTATCAGAGAATAGAGGTGTTTAGTTCCGCAAATGAGATTATAGCTAAGGCAACTGAAAAAGGAGAGCATCAAATTTTCTTTCTGGATTTAGAAATCAGAGACGACGAAAAACAAGGAATTGACGTCGCTAAAGCTATTCGTGAAAAAGATGCAACAGCTATCATTGTTTTTGTAACAACTCATTCAGAATTTATGCTGCTGACCTACCAAGCGTTAGTAGGGGCAATTGATTTTATTGATAAGAACCTAAATGACCAAGCATTTAGTGAACGCATAGAGTTGTGCCTAAAGGAAGCCATGAAACATCAAAATGATAATTTCGGCGAAAATTCTTTTTTATTTGAAACTCCTAAAGCACGTGTGCGCATGCCATATAGTGACATTCTTTATTTCGAAACATCTCCTGCCGTGCACCGCGTGATTTTGCATACGAAAAATGACAGAATGGAATTTTATGCAACGATTGCAGAGATTGCTAAATCAGACAAACGTCTTTTCAAGTGTCACCGTTCTTTTGTCATTAATGTGGATAATGTAGTCAGATTTGATAAAGCGACACGGTGTGTTTACTTTGAAACTGGAGACACTTGCCTAGTTTCGAGGGATAAAATAAAACCTCTATTAAATGAGATGAGGTGAAAAGCTAATGAGCAATTATCTAAGTGAACTAGCTTACTATCCTGTGATTATGTTGATTTACTCTAATGTTAGAGGAGCAAAGCTGAAATTGTGGGAAATAATAACGATAGCTGTTACTTTCTTTGTCATTGATTTCACATGGTTTTACACTATTATCGGTCGTATTTTAATTTTGATGCTTCTATCTTATTTGAGAGATAAAACCTTGCCTTTTTCTCTATACGTATTTTATGGGAGTATTCCATGGGTTATAGAGAGTGCTTTTAAAAGAATTATTAGCTTCTTTATTATTCCATTTTTTAATTTTAGTTATACCGATTTAGATAAAAATAATTTATTATTTGTCATTGTAGAATTTTCAATAGTTCTGATGTATTTTATGATGGTGAAGTTGTTCAAAATTAACTTTCAAACTTTTATTGAACTAAGTGAGATAAAGAATCTACGAAAGAAACTAATATTTACAGATGTAACAATGATGTTTTACTATGTCATGATTGAATTTCTAACAGGTATGGAAGTTTATGGTGGTGTCCCAAACTTGGTTTATCGCCAATGGTTGGTAGTTCTCTATTTCACTTTCTTCATTTTAATGCTGTTTTATATGAATCGCTCTTATCAAAATTGGCTTGAGAAAGAAGTGTCGTTAGCGCGAGAACAAGAACTGCATTCTTTGTCAGTGTATAGTAAACAAATCGAAAGCCTATATGAAGAACTAAGAGCTTTTCGTCATGATTATGCTAATATCTTAGCGAGTTTAAAAGAGGGAATCGACCAAGATGATATGAGCATGGTGAAGAATATTTATAATGCCGTTTTAGAGGATTCTGGAAAGTTTATTCAACATAGTCGCTTCAATATTGGACGATTGACTAATATTGATAATGATGCGATAAAAAGCCTTTTATCAGCTAAATTTTTAGAAGCGGAATCTCATCATATTGAGGTAGAATTAGAAGTTAAAGATAAAATTGGAGCTCCAGATATTCCTTTGTTAGATTATGTGCGGCTCGTCTCCATTTTATGTGACAATGCGATTGAAGCGGCTATTGAAGCTGAAAAGCCTGCCATGATTATTGCTTGTTTCTATCAAGGAGATGACTATTTACTAATTATCGATAACACCACAAAAGAAGAGCGAGTTCCTGTGGAATTGATTTATCAGAAGAATTATTCAAGTAAGGGCTTTGGACGAGGTGTTGGTCTTAAAACGGTTAACCAGATGTTGAAAAAATATCCAAATATGTCGGTACAAACATCAAGTAAAAATTATCATTTCAGACAAACAATACGAATCAAAAAATCATTCGACTGAAATAGTCGAATGATTTTTGGTTTAAGCGTGTTTAGTAGGCTTATGATTTTTCTTCAACCAATCGAAAGGTCCAACAATTAAGAAATCCCTATTCTTTCCACCAATCGTTTTCTCTAATTCAGATTGATTTAATTCTTTAAACATTTTTTCTGTCATCATTTTTATAAACCTCCTTAGTGATTAATTGTAGCAGAAAAGTTCTTAAAAGCTTTTTCTAAGTCATAAAAAGTCATTTTTCGGTCGTAAACGGTAAGTATTAAAAAATTACCATTCGCGACTAAAAAACAACGTTTTGCGACTTGGGTGTTCGTTATGAGTTGAAAAGGAGTATAATGTAGGCGTGTTATAAGAAATATAAGTGAAAGCAGGTGATTGTCATGTCAGTGGCATCAGTAAAACAATTGATTAAAAAGATTGTTTTTCCAACCTATACGCATGAAAAAATCTATGTTATCGACCAGACAAATCTGACAAAAAAGTTGCAGTTTTCGACGATGTTGAAACCTTTGGGGAAATGGTACATCACAACTGGAAATCATTGGCTTTGCCATTCTGAGTTGACTTTGGCTGACTTTCAAAAAAATTTCATTCAACAAGCTCAAGTCTCTGCTGACGAAGCTCAAAAGCTAGAATTTACGACGGATTACTTGCCATTTTCTGAAATATTGGGGTTATAGGGAGTATTTATGATAAAAACATTATTTTCAAAGCATAAAACAGCGGTTTTGGTTATTGGCATCATTTGTTATTAACCGTTTATCCGCAGGTTTAAAAATGATTTACATGTCTGGACGCGACTTTGGTCGTAGTCTTGTCAATGCTTTATTGCCTTAGAAGGAGACATTATGACAAAATTAGTAAAAGAAGAGTTGTTAAATGAGGTTTATGACCTTGTCTTGTCTGTTGACATCAAAGATGAAGAACGTCAAGCACTACTAACTTTCAAAAATGCGGTAGAAGCAGGTCAGGATTTTGATAGAGCTGTGATGTCTTTGGTATCTGATTTACGTCGAATCGGTGTTGCAAATATTGCCAAGAAAACAAAAATGAGCGCATCGGTGAACACTTTTTATCAAAAAATCGCGACATATGGAGAATTTGAAAAAAATCTCGGACGTGGTCTCATAGCTATGGGTGTCGTGGGCGGCGGTTATTGATAACTTTAGTATAAAAAAATAATAGAAAACATCATCACGACACTTGGGAAAGCTTGTCAATACAGCAATTATCAAACGATGATTGAAGCATTTATTTTCAAAATTGTTACTGCTGTGCCAAAAAGGCAGGTAAGTCATAAAACGCCTTAACTGACAATTTTGACCTTTCACGACTATTTTTGGTCATTTCATGACATTAAATGAAATTATCACTCAAAAAGGATTATAGTAATTAGTGGTTATTAAATAACTTTCTAATGTGAGGGAATCGTGGAGAGATGTGAAAAATTTTTCTTGGACAGTTTGCCAAGTGTTCTTGATGATTTAGACTTTCAGGGAGAAAAGATGAAAAAAATAGTTAAAAATCCAATATTAAATAGCTTGATAATAGGAATGGGAGCTGGTGTTGTAGCGGCTTTGCTCGGTACTCGCTTTCTGCCATATTACGTAGTCGCTTTACTCATTGTCACCTTTATTCGTAGAGTTTCTTTTGACTAACTAATATTACCTAACAGCGAGCTAATAAGTATTTGGAGGGAGATTTATGCCGAATTTAAAGTGGTTTTCTGGGGGAAAAGAAAGAAGAGACGAAGCATTAATCATTATTGATGATTTGCTAGCAACTCTTGATAACAATGTGAAAATCAACCCGTTACGACAATTATTGCAATCTTATCATGAAGAATTGAAAAATAGTGGGACGTCAACGCCCTATATTTTAAGTCGTTTAAATGTTGATTTATCAACTGTTTTGGTGGAAAATGCTATTCACCCAACAAGGGAACAATCGGCGAAACTAAAAGAGTTAAGAGCACTTCAAAACATCAGAATACTGTAAATTCTCTATCAATGTGATAGGGAATTTTTGATATGTTACAATAAGAGGGAGATCATTTCATGTTTAGAAAGCAAAGTTACTGTTTAGGAGAGAAGAAAATGATTGATATTTATGTTTTGGAAGATGACGTAAATCAGCAGTTTCGCTTGGAAAAAATGATTGACGAGGTGCTTGTGGACAATCAGTGGCAACATCGTTGTTTTGAATTGTTTGGTGAGCCTAGTCGTCTTATCACTCTTATTGATGAAACGGCTCCTCAAATCTTTTTCTTGGATTTGGATATCAATGGCGATAAAACGAAAGGAATTGAAGTTGCCAAGGCGATTAGAGACGTTTCGAAAACAGCAACACTTGTCTTTGTTACAACGCATTCTGAATTTATGCTCCTGACCTATCGTGCGCAAGTCAGTGCCCTTGATTTTATTGATAAAACTGACAGTGACTTGGCAATCAAGGAAAATTTGCAGGCTTGTTTAAAGAAAGTCGTTGAAGGACAAGTGCCTCGCCTAAGCTTGGATACCTTTATTTTTGAAAACAATAAAACCAAAATCAGAATACCGTTTGAAGATATTCTTTATTTTGAAACGGCGGAAGCGCACCGTTTGATGTTGGTGACACGGACAGGACAGCGTAATTTTTACGGGACAATTAGAGAAGTTAAAAAGGCAAATCATAAGCTATTTCAATGCCATAAATCCTATCTGATTAATCCTGATAATGTTGTCAGTTTGGATAAAAAAGAAGGGCTTGTTTATTTCGTAGGTGGAAAATCTTGCTACGTTTCCAAAAAACACATGAAAGAATTAAAAACTAAACTAGAAAGTTAGAGTGGAGAAGTTTTGGATTTAAGGAGTTTAATTGCGTTTTTAGAAACCTTTGTCACGTTTTTGGGGTATGCTATCCTATTTAAGAGCATTACCAAGTACCGACTTGCCGTTTGGGAATGGCTAGTATCTGTTTTAGTGTTGCCAATTCTTGCATCAGGCTTTGCGGTTGTCATGCTTTTGTGCTTTGCGGATATGGACGGTTTCAAAACTGTCATGATTAAAAATATTGTGGTGTTGTTGTGGTTTACCACCTTATCTTACCGTCATGATAGGTCCTTGCTACCAAGGTATCATATTTTTTATGGGCTTTTTCCAGTTGCGGTAGAGGATATTTTGCTTAGGACGGTGTCTTATTCATTAGCGGCGCTATTTTCCACAAGAATCAATGCTATCGGACAGTCATGGATTGCTCATGTTGACATCTGGACACCCGTTCCAATCTATTTTATGGCTTCAAAATTACTGGAAATTGATATTTCAAATGTCAAAAAGACCTTGCAAAATTACCTTAGCTCGACAAGTCTTATCTTGATTAATCTGCTAATGGCTTTCTATTTTTTTGGAATAGATTATGTCGCTTTGAAAAGTCCATTTGGTAGCGTAGGTAGTGAATCGTTTAGAGAAAGAGTTACTTTTGTTTACATTATTCTTCTTTTTCTATTTTTGTTCTATCTGAATTACAAATACGTCTGTGAACAAGAGATAGAATTACAAAGGCAGCAGGAGCTAGAATTAATTTCGCTGGAAAATTACAGCAAACATGTGGAAAGTTTGTACCAAGAGGTTAGAAGTTTCAGACATGATTATGCCAATATTTTGTTGAGTATAGGAGAAAGTATCGAGCGAAATGACTTGGAAACTATCAAAAAAATCTACAATGACATTGCCAACGATTCTGAGAAGCTCGTCAAAAATAGCAAATTCGATTTGACACGCTTGTCTCATATTTCAAATAGTGCCATCAAAAGTTTGATGTCTGCTAAATTTCTAGAGGCTGAAAATCTTGGAATCACCATTACTTTGGAAGTTCCTGAAGTCGTGGAGTGTCCCAAAATTCCACTTATTACCTACATTCGTATCCTTGCTATCTTGTTTGATAATGCGATTGAAGCCGCAGTGTTGTCAGATGTTCCTAAAATATCCGTAGCGAATTTTTATCAAGATGATAACTTTGTTTTTATGATTGAAAATTCAATCAAAGAAGATAGTATTCCGATTGATAACATTTATCAAAAAGGCTATTCAAGCAAAGGAGACAATCGTGGTATTGGCTTAGCAACAGTTAGTGAATTTCAGCAAGAATATGACAATCTCTCCATTGAAACAAGCAGCTCAAATCACCTCTTTAGACAAATTTTGAGAATCTATGAATCCTAGCAATATGGTGCATTAGAAATGTTACGTTTTTTCTGATAAATTTAACAAAAAACTTGCATTATTTCAATAAAGGTATATGCTTTGTTCGAATGCACAATTAACAAAACTTCAAATGAAAAGAGGTAAATTCTATGTTAGAAGTTTTAGCTGGTATTGCTTGTTTATTGTTAGCTGTTTATCAATTATTTACAGCTTACAAATTGTTTGACAACACAAAAAAACATGGTAACAAAAATACGTCACCATTTCTTTTGAATAGTTTGTGGAGTGGAGCTCTTATAGGTATTATCCTACTATCAGTAGGTACTGGTCTTATTGTTAATATTTTTTAAAAAATTGTGTTATTCAATGCCCAATAGGGCATTTTTTTAAAACCTTTTACGAATAATATAGATAGAGAGGTAGCTAACAGCTTTTCAATCAAATTCTTCCATTACATTTAACAACGTACTCTTTGAAATTAGAAAGGGAGTGAGATAAATAAAGTCTCCAATGGAGACTTTATTTATGAGTCTAGAAATTAAAAAGAGAATCAGTAGTTTCGTAGAAATTCGATTTCTCAGCAAGTCTTAATTGCTTGTTGCTGATCTAAAACGGTCTATCCCTAGACCGTTTTTGACACTTACTTTGTAAGTTTTATTTCCCGATTATAAAGGTTCCCCGAACCTTTATAACTCACCCCATGGCTCGAAAGATTTGGGGGAATCTTTCGAGGTTGGAAATCTAGCTTGCAAAGCAAGCGTCAAAAAGCGCCTAATCAATTGTGCATGGGAAACTCTAAGTTGACTAAAGTTGGTAATCGCTGTTTTAATATTTTTTGACAGTGACCTTCAACAATCTATCCCCAGATTGTTGAAGTCCAAGCTACTGCGTCTTGTAAATAATAACTATGTAAACAAAGAAGCTGAGCACCTTTTGTCCCAGCTTCTTTATTTGTTATAGGGAAAGGACGGGATTTGAACCCGCGTGTGAAAGGATTCCACTTGCCAGATTTCGAGTCTGGTGCCGTACCAAGCTGGGCCACCTTTCCAAAGTTTGAATGTCTGTTCGCTTTAAAAAGACAATGTCATTATACGCCTTTGGGCTCAAAAAGACAATCAAGTGAAATCTTTTGGCTTGATTACTGAATAAACGCCCATTTTTTGCTATAATGGGACTATCAATCAAAAAAAGGAAATACATTTGCAAGGTAGAATTATCAAGTCTCTAGCAGGTTTTTATTATGTTGAATCTGACGGAGTGATTTATCAAACACGTGCGCGTGGAAATTTTAGAAAAAAAGGTCAAACACCTTATGTTGGTGATTTTGTTGAATTTTCAGCAGAAGATCATTCAGAAGGTTATATTTTAGCAATTCACGACAGGAAAAACAGTCTTGTCCGTCCTCCGATTGTCAATATTGATCAAGCAGTGGTCATTATGTCAGCAAAAGAGCCGGATTTTAATGCTAATTTGTTGGATCGTTTCTTGGTTTTATTGGAACATAAAGCTATTGAGCCGATTGTTTATATTTCAAAAATGGATTTATTGGTAAATCCTGATGAAATAACAGCTATTCAGAAACAGTATCAAGAAATTGGTTACCAATTTTGCACTACTTTAGAAGAATTGCTTCCGCTCTTGACTGATAAAGTGACTGTTTTTATGGGACAAACTGGTGTTGGAAAATCAACATTGCTCAATAAGATTGCCCCTGAATTAAAATTAGAAACAGGCGAAATCTCAGATAGTCTTGGACGTGGTCGACACACGACACGAGCTGTTAGTTTTTATAATGTCAATGGTGGAAAAATTGCTGATACGCCAGGTTTTTCATCACTGGATTACGAAATTACTAATGCAGAAGATCTTAATAACGCTTTTCCAGAGCTACGTCGTTTAAGCCATTTCTGCAAATTCCGTTCATGTACGCATACTCATGAACCATCGTGTGCGGTCAAAGACGCCGTTGAGGCTGGAGAACTTTGGCAATCACGTTATGATAATTATCTTCAATTTCTCAGTGAAATTGAAAATCGTCGTGAAACATATAAGAAAGTTGTAAAAAGAAAGTAGGTACTTATGTCAAACAATAAAATCGCTCCATCAATTTTAGCAGCTGATTATGCTAACTTTGCTTCAGAATTAAAACGTATCGAAGAAACAAGTGCTGAATACGTACATATTGATATTATGGATGGCCAATTTGTACCTAACATCACTTTTGGTGCGGATGTTGTGGCTAGCATGCGTAAACATAGCAAACTTGTCTTTGATTGCCATTTGATGGTTGTCAATCCAGAACGTTTTGTTGACGCATTTGCTCAAGCTGGTGCTGACATTATGACAATTCACGCAGAATCAACTCTTCACATTCATGGAGCATTGCAAAAAATAAAAAAAGCTGGGATGAAAGCTGGTGTTGTTATTAACCCAGGAACACCTGTTTCAGCTATTGAACCTGTTTTGAGCTTGGTTGATCAAGTGCTTATCATGACAGTTAATCCAGGATTTGGTGGACAAGCCTTTATTCCTGAAATGCTCGAAAAAGTAAGTAAAGTTGCTAAGCTTCGTGATGAAAAAGGATATGATTTTGATATCGAAGTTGATGGTGGTGTAGATAACAAGACAATCAAAGCCTGCTATCAAGCTGGAGCAAACGTCTTTGTCGCTGGTTCATATCTCTTCAAAGCAAGTGATTTAGCAGCACAAGTAGAAACATTACGTGTGGCGTTAGATGACTAAAGTAGCTGTATTTGCTGGTGGTCAATTATTAGATTTTTCCACTGGATTTGATGTTTTTGTTGGCGTAGATCGAGGAAGTTTGTTTTTATTAGAAAATCACCTTCCGTTGGACTTTGCGGTCGGTGATTTTGATTCGGTTAGCAAAGATGAATTACAACGAATTAAGACTAAGGCAGAAATTTTTATTCAAGCTAGTCCTGAGAAGGATGACACCGATACAGAATTAGCTCTAAAAAAGGTTTTCGAGCAGTACCCAGAAGCACAAGTAACGATTTTTGGTGCCTTTGGTGGTCGTATTGATCACATGATGTCAAATCTATTTTTGCCTGGTGATCCTGATTTGGCGCCCTTCATGCGACAGATAACTTTGCGAGATAAGCAAAATTGTATTCAGTTTTATCCAGCAGGGTCATGTCGAATTTTGCCAGAAGATGGAATGACTTACGTTTCTTTCATGGCTGATGGTGATGCGAATTTGACCATAGACGGGGCTAAATATAATTTGGATGCTAGTAATTTTTTCAAGAAAAAAATCTATTCTAGTAATGAATTTTTAGATCAGCAGCCTATTACAGTTACTCTAGAGTCAGGTTATCTTATCGTTATTCAAAGTAAGGATAGGTAAAAATGTTAGTAATAACTTTATTGTTGGGAGTCATTAGTGTTACTTTGTTGGTTTACTTGCTATCCAAAATTACAAAGCTAACTGATGATTTATCACAAAAAATGGACGATAATGCAGATAATTTATCAGATCAGGTATCTTATCAACTTGATTTAGCTCAGAAGGATCAAGTGCTAGCGCTAAATAATCAGCTGAATCGTCTACAAAATGATTTATATACACAATTAAATGATATTCGTGATGTTCTTCATAAAAGTTTAAGTGATAATCGTGATCGTTCTGATCAACGTTTAGAGATTATCAATCGCAATTTGACAAATTCTGTTAAAGAAATGCAAGCGTCTAATGAAAAACGCTTAGAAGAAATGCGTCAGACAGTTGAAGAAAAACTAGAACAAACGTTGCAGAATCGCTTGAAAGCTTCATTTGAGACGGTATCGAAACAATTAGAATCAGTTAATCAAGGCTTGGGGGAAATGAAAACAGTCGCTCAGGATGTTGGAACTCTAAACAAGGTGCTCTCTAATACTAAAACACGTGGTATTCTTGGTGAGTTGCAATTAGGGCAAATCATTGAAGACATTATGACACCAAGCCAGTATGAACGAGAAGTTCCAACGGTTTCTGGTTCAAGCGAACGTGTTGAATATGCCATTAAACTTCCAGGAGTTGAAGACGATGGTTATGTTTATTTACCAATCGACTCAAAATTCCCTTTGGAAGCTTATTATCGCTTAGAAGACGCCTATGAAAATGGCGATAAAGAACAAGTTGAACTTTATCGTAAATCACTTTTAAATAGCATTAAACGCTTTGCTAAAGATATTAATAAAAAATATTTAAATCCGCCTGAAACAACTAATTTCGGTATTATGTTTTTGCCGACTGAAGGCTTGTATTCAGAAGTGGTTCGCAATGCAAGCTTCTTTGATAGCTTGCGACGTGATGAAAATATTGTTGTGGCTGGTCCGTCAACATTATCTGCCTTATTAAATTCGCTTGCTGTCGGCTTCAAAACTCTTAATATTCAGAAAAATGCGAACGATATAAGCAAAATTTTAGGAAATGTTAAGGTGGAATTTGAGAAATTTGGTAATATGCTTGTTAAAGCTCAAAAACAAATTAACACTGCAAATAACACTTTAGACAGTTTAATTTCTACTCGAACAAATGCCATTATTCGTGCTTTGAATACAGTAGAGTCCTACCAAGATCAAGCAACGACAAGCTTGCTTAACCTCCCGCCATTAGAAGAAGAGGACAATCATGAAAATTAGTCAAATGAAAAAAGATGAACTCTTTGAAGGGTTCTATTTGATAAAAACTGCAGAACTTCGCAAAACAAGGGCTGGTAAAGATTACATTGCCTTTACTTTCCAGGATGACAGTGGTGAGATATCTGGTAATCTTTGGGATGCACAACCTTATAATGTTGAAGAGTTCACTGCAGGTAAAGTTATTTATATGAAAGGGCGCCGTGAGGTTTATAACGGAACACCTCAAGTCAATCAAATTACGCTTCGTAACACTCGTGAAGGTGAACCAAACGACCCACGTGATTTTAAAGAAAAATCACCTGTTGATGTTCTTGATGTCAAAGATTACCTTGAGCAAATGATGTTCAAGATTGAAAATGCTGTTTGGCAACGTGTTGTTCGAGCACTTTATCGTAAATATGATAAAGAATTCTTCACTTATCCGGCTGCTAAAACAAATCACCATGCTTTTGAATCAGGACTTGCCTACCATACAGCTACTATGGTACGTTTAGCAGATGCGATTGGCGATGTTTACCCTCAACTCAATAAGAGTTTACTTTACGCTGGTATCATGTTACATGATTTAGCTAAAGTTATTGAATTAACAGGACCTGACAACACTGAGTATACGGTTCGTGGTAATTTAATTGGCCATATTGCCTTGATTGATGAGGAAATTACTAAGGTTCTCACAGAGTTAAATATCGATGATACTAAAGAAGATGTTATTATTCTTCGTCACGTTGTCTTAAGTCACCATGGGTTGCTTGAATACGGAAGCCCAGTTCGTCCTCGTGTTATGGAAGCAGAAATTATTCATATGATTGATAATATTGATGCGGAAATGATGATGATGACAACAGCTTTGAGTCGAATTGATGAAGGTGAAATGACAAATCGTATCTTTGCTATGGATAATCGTTCTTTCTACAAACCAAAATTAAAATAGTTAAATGACTGTATATTTTAATAATTACCACTTTGGAATGCCTTTACATTAAGAAAAAACATAAAAATACACATTTTTTTATTAAAACGTTCGTTTTTTTTGCTTTCTTATGATATAATGACAAAAACAGATATTAAAAGATGGAGAAATTATGAAATTACGACGTAGTGAACGCATGGTTGTCATCTCCAACTATTTGATTAACAACCCCTATAAGTTAACAAGTTTAAATACTTTTGCTGAAAAATATGAAGCAGCAAAATCTTCTATCTCTGAAGATATCGCCATCATTAAAAAAGCTTTTGAAGAATCTGGAATTGGCGAAATTGAAACTGTTACAGGGGCAAGTGGAGGTGTCATTTTTACACCAGGAATCTCTGAAGAAGAAGCAAGATCGGTTATTGAAGATTTACGTGATAGTATGTCAGAAAGTAATCGTATCCTTCCAGGTGGTTACATTTATTTATCAGATTTGCTAAGTACCCCACGCATTTTACAAAGTGTTGGGCGTATTATTGCTAATGCCTTTAAAGGAAACAAAATTGATGCTGTTATGACAGTTGCTACAAAAGGTGTGCCGTTGGCAAATGCTGTGGCTAACATTTTAAATGTTCCTTTTGTTATTGTTCGTCGAGACCTTAAGATTACTGAAGGATCTACCGTTTCTGTCAATTATGCAAGTGGTTCAAGTGACCGTATTGAAAAAATGTTCTTATCAAAACGTAGCTTGAAACCAAATAGCCGAGTATTGATTGTTGATGACTTCCTTAAAGGTGGTGGTACAATTTCTGGTATGGTTAGTCTTTTAACAGAGTTTGATAGTACTCTTGTTGGGGTTGCAGTCTTTGCTGAAAATGCACAAGAAAAACGTGACCGCATGAACTATAAATCATTGCTAAAAGTTTCAGAAATCGATGTTAAGAATAACCACGTTAAAGTTGAACTTGGTAACATTTTTGACAAATAAAACAGAGAGGCGTGAGCCTCTTTTTTGGTATTTGAATTAAAATTTGAGAATGAAATTTATTAGCTAAGAAGTTTTAGGAAAATCAAGAAATTAAAGCTAAATTAATTGACATGTAGACGTCAATGTGGTATTATTATGAACGGTACTTTTTACTTTTGGTCTCTCCAGAGTGTACAGAGACGTGCTGACAAATGTTGCAAAGTACACATTTTAGATAAGGACTGTCACCAAGCGCCTTATCAACCAAAATAAAAATCTTACAGGAGAAAAGTAGATGCCTACAATCAACCAGTTGGTACGTAAACCACGTAAATCTAAAGTTGAAAAATCTAAATCACCAGCTCTTAACGTTGGTTACAACAGCCACAAAAAAGTTCAAACTAACGTATCTTCACCACAAAAACGTGGTGTTGCAACACGTGTTGGAACAATGACACCTAAAAAACCTAACTCAGCCCTTCGTAAATTCGCTCGTGTACGTTTGAGCAACCTTATCGAAGTTACTGCATACATCCCAGGTATCGGACACAACCTTCAAGAACACAGTGTTGTTCTTATCCGTGGTGGACGTGTAAAAGACCTTCCAGGGGTACGTTACCACATCGTTCGTGGTGCACTTGATACTGCAGGTGTTGCTGACCGTAAACAAGGCCGTTCTAAATACGGTGCTAAACGTCCTAAAGGATAATAAGAAGGGAGATAAGAAAGAATGAGTCGTAAAAATAGAGCGCCAAAACGCGAAGTATTGCCAGATCCATTATACAATTCACAACTTGTAACACGTCTTATCAACCGTGTTATGCTTGATGGTAAACGTGGTACAGCTGCATCAATCGTTTATGATGCATTTGAACAAATTAAAGAAGCTACTGGAAACGATGCACTTGAAGTATTCGAAACAGCTATGGAAAACATCATGCCTGTTCTTGAAGTACGTGCTCGTCGTGTCGGTGGTTCTAACTACCAAGTCCCAGTTGAAGTTCGTCCAGAACGTCGTACAACTCTTGGACTTCGTTGGTTGGTAAACGCATCACGTGATCGTGGTGAACACACTATGAAAGATCGTCTTGCAAAAGAAATTCTTGATGCTGCTAACAACACAGGTGCTTCAGTTAAAAAACGTGAAGATACACACCGTATGGCAGAAGCAAACCGTGCATTCGCACACTTCCGCTGGTAATCAGCAAGATAAAGGTACGAAGCTTCGAATACTTTTAACATGTTTTACTACTGGTATTCGAGCAATGCTTAATCAGAAATTCTGGTCTAAGTCGTATCATATTTAATAAAACATCTTTAGAACGGGTAGGTCCTGCCTATCCGTTCTAAAAGTATGTTATAATAAAGTAGTAAACTAAATTTATAATAGGAGAAAAAAATGGCTCGCGAATTTTCACTTGAAAAAACTCGTAACATCGGTATCATGGCTCACATTGATGC
>NZ_DGTE01000028.1:0-2695 GCF_002393675.1 Streptococcus sp. UBA4344 | reverse complement strand
AAACAACAACAACTGAGCGTATTCTTTACTATACTGGTAAAATCCATAAAATCGGTGAAACACACGAAGGTGCTTCACAAATGGACTGGATGGAACAAGAGCAAGAACGTGGTATCACAATCACTTCTGCCGCTACAACTGCACAATGGAAAGACTACCGCGTAAACATTATCGACACACCAGGACACGTGGACTTCACAATCGAAGTACAACGTTCTCTTCGTGTTCTTGATGGTGCGGTTACAGTTCTTGACTCACAATCAGGTGTAGAACCTCAAACTGAAACAGTTTGGCGTCAAGCTACTGAATACGGTGTTCCTCGTATCGTATTCTCAAACAAAATGGACAAAATCGGTGCTGACTTCCTTTACTCAGTAAGCACACTTCACGATCGTCTTCAAGCTAACGCTCACCCAATTCAATTGCCAATCGGTTCAGAAGATAGCTTCCGTGGTATCATTGACTTGGTTCGTATGAAAGCTGAAATCTACACTAATGACCTTGGTACAGATATTCTTGAAGAAGATATTCCAGCTGAATACGTTGATCAAGCTAACGAATACCGTGAAAAATTGGTCGAAGCAGTTGCTGAAACTGATGAAGAATTGATGATGAAATATCTTGAAGGTGAAGAAATCACTGAAGCTGAATTGAAAGCTGCTATCCGAAAAGCAACTATCAACGTTGAATTCTTCCCAGTTCTTTGTGGTTCTGCCTTCAAAAACAAAGGTGTTCAAATGATGCTTGATGCGGTTATCGATTACCTTCCAAGCCCACTTGATATCCCAGCAATCAAAGGTGTTAACCCAGATACAGATGAAGAAGAAGAACGTCCAGCATCAGATGACGAACCATTTGCAGCTCTTGCGTTCAAGATCATGACTGACCCATTCGTAGGTCGTTTGACATTCTTCCGTGTTTACTCAGGTGTATTGAACAGCGGTTCTTATGTTCTTAACACTTCTAAAGGTAAACGTGAACGTATCGGACGTATCCTTCAAATGCACGCTAACCACCGTAACGAAATCGAAACAGTTTACGCTGGTGACATTGCCGCTGCTGTTGGTTTGAAAGATACTACAACTGGTGACTCATTGACAGATGAAAAAGCTAAAGTCATCCTTGAATCAATCGACGTTCCAGAACCAGTTATCCAATTGATGGTTGAACCTAAATCTAAAGCTGACCAAGATAAAATGGGTATCGCTCTTCAAAAACTTGCTGAAGAAGATCCAACATTCCGCGTTGAAACTAACGTTGAAACTGGTGAAACAGTTATCTCTGGTATGGGTGAACTTCACCTTGACGTCCTTGTTGACCGTATGAAACGTGAATTCAAAGTTGAAGCTAACGTAGGTGCTCCACAAGTATCATACCGTGAAACATTCCGCCAAGCTACTCAAGCACGTGGATTCTTCAAACGCCAATCTGGTGGTAAAGGTCAATTCGGTGATGTTTGGATTGAATTTACTCCAAATGAAGAAGGTAAAGGATTCGAATTTGAAAATGCTATCGTCGGTGGTGTGGTTCCTCGTGAATTCATCCCTGCAGTAGAAAAAGGTCTTCAAGAATCTATGGCTAACGGTGTTCTTGCTGGTTACCCAATGGTTGACGTTAAAGCTAAACTTTACGATGGTTCTTACCACGATGTCGACTCATCTGAAACTGCCTTCAAGATCGCTGCATCACTTGCACTTAAAGAAGCTGCTAAAACTGCACACCCAGTTATTCTTGAACCAATGATGCTTGTTACAATCACAGCTCCAGAAGAAAACCTTGGTGACGTTATGGGTCACGTAACAGCTCGTCGTGGACGTGTTGATGGTATGGAAGCTCGCGGTAACAGCCAAATCGTTCGTGCCTTCGTTCCACTTGCTGAAATGTTCGGTTACGCAACAGTTCTTCGTTCTGCAACTCAAGGACGTGGTACATTCATGATGGTATTTGACCACTACGAAGACGTTCCTAAATCAGTTCAAGAAGAAATCATCAAGAAAAATTCTGGTGAATAATTACTGTTAAAAAGGATGCTCAAATGAGCGTCCTTTTTTGTAATGAAAACGGTAATAATATTTGCAATTTTAGCGAAATAGTTATATAATAATAGCGTTGAAAGGTTGATTTGTGCCTACGTAAGTTAATCTTTTCACAATTGTCTAAAAGGGAAACCTTTTAAAATAAAAAAATTTTTTTTGATTTTCATAAGGAGGAAATCACTAATGGTAGTTAAAGTTGGTATTAACGGTTTCGGTCGTATCGGTCGTCTTGCATTCCGTCGTATCCAAAACGTTGAAGGTGTTGAAGTAGCTCGTATTAACGACCTTACTGACCCAGCTATGCTTGCTCACTTGTTGAAATATGATACAACTCAAGGTCGTTTCGACGGTGATGTTGTTGTTAAAGATGGTGGTTTTGAAGTTAACGGTCAATTCGTTAAAGTTTCTGCAGAACGTGACCCAGAACAAATCGACTGGGCTAACGATGGTGTAGAAATCGTTCTTGAAGCAACTGGTTTCTTTGCAACTAAA
Source organism: Streptococcus sp. UBA4344 (assembly GCF_002393675.1). Classification (NCBI taxonomy): domain Bacteria; kingdom Bacillati; phylum Bacillota; class Bacilli; order Lactobacillales; family Streptococcaceae; genus Streptococcus; species Streptococcus sp. UBA4344. Next base: position 167 of record NZ_DGTE01000028.1, on the reverse strand, counting down.
GCTGCTGCTGAAAAACACTTGCACGAAGGTGGAGCTAAAAAAGTTGTTATCACAGCTCCTGGTGGATCAGATGTTAAAACAATCGTATTTAACACTAACCACGAAATTCTTGATGGTACTGAAACAGTTATCTCAGCTGGTTCATGTACAACAAACTGTCTTGCACC
>NZ_DGTE01000045.1:0-6703 GCF_002393675.1 Streptococcus sp. UBA4344 | reverse complement strand
TGTTAGATATGGTAGTCGCTTAGCATTTATCCGCCATAGCTCAGTTGGTAGTAGCGCATGACTGTTAATCATGATGTCGTAGGTTCGAGTCCTACTGGCGGAGTTTTAAAGCGGTAGACGTAATGAGCAACCTTCGGGTTGCTTTTTTTGTGGCTTTAGGTATGATTTGGACATTTTTGTCATGTTCCTTTTTGACTTTTCCTTTTATAATGAATGTACCTTTAAGGGAATAATAAAAGGAGAAATGGATTAATGGATTTTGAAGCATATTTTCAAACGGTTTTACCAATTGTTTTAAAATTAAGACGTCACTACTTTGTGAAACTCTGGGATTATGAGGACTGGATACAAGAGGGACGGATTGTCTTCTTCCAACTCTTGCAGGCTCACCCTGATCTTTTAATCAATGAGGGGAAACGATACACTTATTTTAAAACAAAATTTTCAAATCATGTTAAGGATACTATCAGACATCAGGAGTCCTTTAAACGTAAGTTTAATCGTATGCCTTATGAGGAAATTGGTGAAATCAGTCATTCTGTGCCACAAGTTAGTTTTTTAGAAGTAGCTGATTATGTGGCCTATCGAGATAGTTTAGCTCGTTTGCGTGCAAGCTTGGGAGAAGAAGCCAAAGAAAAGTTAGCTAAGGTTATTCGTGGGGAACGATTTGAAGGGAAGAAAGCTTTTTTAACCGAAATTGCCCCTTACTTTGCGGATTTTAAACCATAAGTATCAATTGAAAAAAGATCAGAGATTTCTGATCTTCTTTTTTTATTCTGCTTGGAAGAATGATTGGTAGAGTGCTCGCACGGCTTCTTTTAGATAGATTTATCAACAAAAACAGAATATTTGTCTAAAAATATCAAAAATAATTCGCTTTTAGCGAATTATTTTGCTAATTAAATGGAATTTTTCAGAAAATTGTGGTAAAATTGAACAAATATTAGTTTTGGAGGCTTCTCATGAAAGCAATTATTACTGTTGTCGGAAAAGATAAAGCAGGTATTGTAGCAGGTGTTTCAGCTAAAATTGCTGAATTTGGTTTGAATATTGATGATATTTCTCAGACTGTTTTAGATGATTTCTTTACAATGATGGCTGTTGTTTCATCTGATGAAAAACAAGATTTTACAAAATTACGTTCTGAATTTGAAGCTTATGGAGAAACTTTGAACGTCAAAATTAACATTCAAAGTGCAGCGATTTTTGACGCCATGTACAATATTTAAGGAGGCTAATTGTGGATATTAGACAAGTTACTGAAACGATTGCAATGATTGAAGAGCAAAATTTCGATGTTCGTACAATTACTATGGGAATTTCTCTTCTTGATTGTATTGATCCTGATATTAACAAAGCTGCCGATAAAATTTACAAAAAAGTTGTCGAAAAAGCTGGTTCACTCGTAAAAGTTGGTGATGAAATCGCCGCCGAACTTGGTATTCCGATTGTAAATAAACGTGTTTCTGTAACACCAATCTCAATTATTGGTGCTGCAACTGATGCGACAGATTATCTTCCTCTTGCCCATGCTTTGGATAAAGCTGCACATGAAATTGGTATTGATTTCATTGGTGGATTTTCTGCTTTGGTTCAAAAAGGTTACCAAAAAGGTGATGAAATTTTAATTAATTCTATTCCTCGTGCACTTGCTGAGACAGAAAAAGTATGTTCATCAGTCAATATTGGTTCAACAAAATCAGGTATTAATATGACAGCAGTTGCTGATATGGGACGTGTGATTAAAGAAACTGCTCAATTGTCTGATTTAGGCGCTGCGAAATTAGTTGTGTTTGCCAATGCGGTTGAGGATAATCCTTTCATGGCTGGTGCTTTCCATGGTGTTGGTGAAGCGGATGTTGTCATTAATGTCGGTGTTTCTGGTCCTGGTGTTGTCAAACGTGCTCTTGAAAAAGTTCGAGGTGAAAGCTTCGATGTTGTTGCAGAAACTGTTAAGAAAACAGCCTTCAAAATTACTCGTATCGGTCAATTAGTTGGTCAAATGGCTAGTGAACGTTTAGGGGTTAAATTTGGTATTGTTGACCTTTCACTTGCTCCTACACCAGCTGTTGGGGATTCTGTCGCTCGTGTTCTTGAAGAAATGGGACTTGAAGCAGTTGGTACTCACGGTACAACTGCAGCTCTTGCGCTTTTGAATGACCAAGTTAAAAAAGGTGGAATCATGGCTTGTAACCAAGTCGGTGGTCTATCAGGTGCTTTCATTCCAGTTTCTGAAGATGAAGGAATGATTGCTGCTGTTCAAAATGGTTCTCTTAATTTAGAAAAACTTGAAGCTATGACTGCTATCTGTTCTGTTGGTTTGGACATGATTGCTATTCCTGAGGATACACCTCATGAAACAATTGCTGCTATGATTGCTGATGAAGCGGCTATTGGTGTCATTAACCAAAAAACAACGGCTGTACGTATTATTCCAAAAGGTAAAGAAGGCGATATGATTGAATTTGGTGGTCTTCTCGGTGCCGCACCTGTTATGCGTGTTAATCACAATTCGTCTGCTGATTTTATTCATCGAGGTGGACAAATTCCTGCGCCGGTTCATAGCTTTAAAAACTAACTTGTTGATTATTTTCAGTCATATAATATCTAGGGTAGAAAGATTTACTACCCTAGTTTTTTGTCTGAAAGGCTTCATCATTTTCCTAATCAAGATTGTGTTTTGAAGAAAGAAGCAATGAAAAAATATGATATAATAAAGTGGCATTAAGGTCTTAAAATTAATGTTGATTTTGTTATAGCTATCCCTGTTTGTTTCTAGTTTTTAGGAGGAAGCCAATGGTAAAAACAAGGTTGTATATTGCTCGTCATGGTAAGACAATGTTTAACACAATCGGTCGTGCGCAAGGGTGGAGCGATACTCCGCTGACGACTGAAGGTGAACGTGGTATTCAGGAACTTGGTGTCGGATTAAAAGACGCTGGTTTAATATTTAAAGAAGCTTTTTCGAGTGATAGTGGGCGAACTTTGCAAACAATGGAAATTATTCTGCGAGAGTGTCATCAAGAAGACATTCCTTACACGCGTGATAAACGAATTCGCGAGTGGTGTTTTGGTAGTCTAGATGGTGGTTACGATGGTGAATTGTTTAATGGTGTTCTTCCTCGTGTTTTTGACAAGGATATGACTAAGCTCACTTATGAAGAATTGGCAGAAGGTATTTATAAAGTTGATACTGCTGGTTGGGCTGAAACCTGGGAAGTATTGAGTAGTCGGATTTTAGAAGGATTTACGGCTATTGCTAAAAAAGTTGAGGCATCAGGTGGTGGTAATGCCATTGTAGTTAGTCATGGCATGACTATTGGTACTTTTTTGTGGCTGGTAGATCCTACGACACCAAGAGGTTTGGGAATAGATAATGGTAGTGTGACAATTGTTAGTTTTGAGAATGGCAAATTTATTATTGAATCGATTGGAGATGTCAGTTATCGTCTCAGAGGTCGACAATTATTAGAAGAAAGAAAAGATGAGAAAAAAGCGTAGTTTACCAACCTTAATTTTAGGGTTATTAATTATTATCATTTTTGTTGCTGGAATTTTTATTTTTGTCCAAGGTGACCGATTAACACTAGGTAGAAATACTAAAAGTACTTCTGTGAGTCAAAATGTCTCTACGAAGTCTTCTTCAGTAACTGCTAAAACGAAAACATCTGATTTACCTGATGTTTCAAGTGATGATTGGGCATTGGTTTTGGTTAATCGCAATCATGTTACACCAGAGATGGATCCAGATTTGACACAAATTGACAACATTACTGTTGATTCACGTATTGCTGACAATGTTCGTAGTTTCTTAGCTGCAGCGCAAGCTATTAATGCTAGTGAACATTTGATTTCTGGCTATCGAAGTGTTGCTTATCAAGAAGAATTGTTCAATTCATACGTTTCACAAGAAATGTCAGCTGATCCGAGTCTAACACAATCTGCTGCAGAGGACTTGGTTAAAACCTATTCTCAACCAGCAGGTGCTAGTGAGCATCAGACGGGACTTGCAATGGATATGAGTACAGTTAATTATCTCAACCAAAGTGATACTGACGTTGTTGAAAAAGTGAAAACTATCGCACCTGAATATGGATTTGTTCTTCGTTTTCCAAAAGGAAAAAGTGAGTCAACAGGTGTTGATTATGAAGATTGGCACTTCCGTTATGTTGGTAAAGAATCAGCAAAATACATGACTGATAATAATCTTAGCCTTGAAGAATACATTGCTTTGTTGAAGGAGAATAAACGATGAAATCTCGATTCTCTTTTGTTCAATTTCTTGTATTTTTGGCTGTTTTGGTTCTAGGTATTTTTTCACCGCTATATGCTCACCGAGCAACACCTAGTGCAAATAAAACAGAAAAAGTTTCCTATAATAAGTCGGAATTTTTTGCTGACATTGCACCAACGGTTCAAGAAGTGGCAGAAGCTTATGGCGTGCGTCCGTCATTGGTGATGGCACAAGCAGCGTTAGAATCTGATTATGGTCAACATTTGCTAGCTGTAAAATATCATAATCTCTTTGCTGTTTCTGCGCAGCCAGGAAATAAACCTGTGACTTTGAAATACAAACGTTATTTTGTCAATGAGTGGCAAACTGAAATTGGCCAATTTGCTGTTTATAAATCTTGGGATGATGCTATTTACGATTATTTTGATTTGCTGAAATCAGGTAAAATTCGCAATAGCGAGGGTGCTTATGATATTATGGTTTCTAATAAAGGTTATAAGAAACCTACACAAGCATTGCAAGATATGTCCTTTAGTACTGACCCTGATTATGCGGATAAATTGGTTAAAATCATTGAAGAAAACAACTTAACTTCATACGATAAATAACGAATTAGCACTCTATTAAAAAGAGTGCTAATTTTTTACGCTTTTTCCTTGACACTGTTTTTTAGAGGAGTATAATAGAATTATAAATTAGCAGTCGATGTATATGAGTGCTAAAAATGAAAGGGGCGAGGTTATGATAACACAACGTCAAAGTGATATTTTAAACTTAATTGTTGAATTATTTACGCAGACGCATGAACCTATTGGCTCTAAAACTTTGCAAGCGACGATTGATTCAAGTAGTGCAACTATCCGAAATGATATGGCAAAACTTGAAAAACTAGGATTGCTTGAAAAGGCACATACATCAAGTGGGCGTATGCCAAGCGCTGCTGGATTTAAATATTTCGTTGAACATTCATTGACTCTTGATAGTATTGATGAACGCGATATTTATCAGGTTGTTAAGGCTTTTGATTTTGAAGCTTTCAAGCTTGATGATATTTTGCAAAAAGCAAGTCAAGTTTTAGCAGATATGACTGGTTATACATCGGTGATTTTGGATGTTGAGCCAGCTCGACAAAAACTGACGGCTTTTGATATTGTTCAATTATCAAGTCATGATGCTTTAGCTGTTTTAACTTTAGATGAATCAAAACCAGCAACGATTCAGTTTGCTATTCCAAAAAACTTTATGTTGAAGGATTTAGTGACATTGAAGGAAATCGTTGACGAGCGGTTGCTCGGACGCACGGTGATGGATATTCATTATAAGTTACGAACTGAAATTCCTCAGGTTTTGCAAAAGTATTTTACTGTTACAGACAACGTTTTGGATTTGTTTGATTACATTTTTGCAGAATTGTTTAGAGAACTGGTTTTCGTAGCTGGTAAAGTTAACTCACTTGATTATGCTGATTTGGAAACTTATCGTTTCCTAGATAACGACCAGAGAGTTGCAGTAGCTCTTCGTTCTTCTATGAAAGAAAATGAAATTGCTAATGTTCAAGTTGCGGATAGTCAAGAACCAGCTTTAGCTAATGTGACTGTTTTGACACATAAGTTTCTGATTCCTTATCGTGGATTTGGGCTTCTTAGCTTGATTGGTCCGATTGATATGGATTATCGCAGAAGTGTTAGCTTGGTTAATGTTATCGGGCGAGTCTTAGCGATGAAACTTGGTGATTACTACCGTTATCTTAATAGTAATCATTACGAAGTCAACTAAGTTTAGTAATTAATTTAATTTGATAAAAAGATAGGGAGGGACACAGTGTCAGAAGAAACTAAAAACGAAGAACTTCAAGAAGAAGTTGAAGCCACTGATGTTGTGACTGAAGAAGAAACAAAAGAACAGCCTCAAGAAGAGGCTCAAAACGAAGAATTGCAAAAAGCACTTGAACGTGCTGAAGATTTTGAAAACAAATATCTTCGAGCACATGCTGAAATGCAAAATATTCAACGTCGTGCTAACGAAGAACGTCAACAATTACAAAAATATCGTTCACAAGATTTAGCAAAAGCTATCTTGCCAAGTTTGGATAATTTGGAACGTGCACTTGCTGTTGAGGGTTTGACTGATGATGTGAAAAAAGGTCTTGAAATGACACGTGATAGCTTGATTCGCGCGCTTAACGAAGAAGGTGTTGAAGAAGTTGTCGCTGAAAACTTTGACCACAACTTGCACATGGCTGTTCAAACACTTCCTGCAGATGATGAACATCCAGCAGATAGCATTGCACAAGTTCTTCAAAAAGGTTATAAACTTCACGAACGTCTCTTGCGTCCAGCAATGGTCGTTGTTTACAACTAATTGGCTTGACCGCAATGTCATTAAACTATAACTGAAGTAAATAAAGATAAATTCATAATAAAAAGAGGGATAGAACATGTCTAAAATTATTGGTATTGACTTAGGTAC
>NZ_DGTE01000037.1:0-63535 GCF_002393675.1 Streptococcus sp. UBA4344 | reverse complement strand
TAATCTTTTCGTTTTCAACGTAAGCCGAGCCATTATTTTCCGAGAGGTTCGTAATATGTTGAATTTCTATCGGTAATGTAGAAAGGCTGCCGTCCTCATCCCAATAAAAATAGTGCTTCTCTGGATTATCTGGCAAATTATATCCCGCTGGAGCTTTTGTTTCTTTAGCGTAGTAAATGATATCCTCTTGGTAAATACCTTTAGAGTATACAATAGAAATCTGCCCCTTAGCATTAGTCTGATAAGGAGTACCGATAACCTCATCGTTACTATCATCCAGGTCTCCGTCATACTTGTAAACAGTAAATGTTGCTCCTTCTAAAGCTAAACCAAAATTATCCGCATCAACTTTGCTAATAATATAAGCTTTCTCAGTATCAAATCCAGAACTTGTTCCCGTTCTTTGCCAATGCACCGTTGTAGTGGTACTATCCGAACCGTTTGCTACACCTTCCAGTGTCGCCGTATTGTGAGGATAATAATAAGCGGCATTGTCTTCATTTGCTTTGGTTAATTGATATGAATATTTTAAAATATAAGGCGTTGAGTCTTTTAGAGTTACTACCAATGTATGATAGTGGTTTCCCCAACCATCGTCAGTAGAGGTGACTTTCCAAGACCACTCACTTGCTGGTACCTCTGTACCATCAGCATAATAAAGTTTGACAGAATCTTGAATTAAGTATTCTGAGACTTCATTTGACCAATTATGCATAGTATCAGTCAGGGTAATCTCATCAGAACCTTCAACTAAATCAGCACCTTCTGGATTGATATCTAAACTATAACTTAATTGGCGTTTTGCATTATCCCATTCCCCTGATTTAGAAATAGGTTTGGTATCTGTCCCCGGATTAGAACCACTATTCCCATCAAATGTTACGTTTTGCGTTTGATCATCCGAACCATATTCTTCACCATCAACGGTTACAGAAACATTATTAGTCAGGCTTTTTGTAATTTTAGCACCATCTACAGTAAAATCATCATAATGAGTTGTGAATGTGAGCCAAAAGCTAGTATTACCTCTAATGTTATTCTTCAAACTCTTACCATCAGTTGTGGTAAAGTTCAATGTTACTACACCAGCGTCCGAAATAGAACCATCTAACTTAATGTTATAGGTTCCCCAGCCATTAGCTCCCTCTGTGAGGATATCATTATCAATATTGGCAGCAATTTGCCCCCAACGTTGACCGTAAGTGAGACCTGTTAGACTAACTCCCTCTGGCAAAGTATCTGTAACTGTCATACTAGTTGCATTATCATCCAAATCAACTCTTACCATCCAAGTAACAGTCCCATCTGAGCTTGTAGTATTAGTTGTACCAGAGTTTCCATTACCATCCATTTTTACAACATTAGTATTTTCACTATAATCATATTCTTTAGTAACATTATGTGTTCCCGAGGTAATGGTGTTAGCATACTTCTGTGTTGAACTTTTATCTAAATCAATTGTTGATTTATAGTGAATACCTATATTGTTTGATGAGGTATAATCAGCTGTCAATGTTACCTTGAATTCAGTATAATGAACGGTATCACTTAAATCACTATAGCTAGTATAGTCACCGTAATTTGGTTGACGCGCTTCAAGAGTAAAGCGACCAGTACCGAAAATCTCTACCAGTCGATGATATAAATCCTCTAGTTGATCCTTAGTATACCAATGAATTTCCGAATTCTGATTATAAGGATCTTTCAAGGTATCTGTAAACACCGTTCCACTTCTAAGAACTCCTGAATTTGGCATCTCAATTTCCACTTCCCAAGTAAGTTCACTCAAGCCAGATGATGCGACTCCTTCTGCTGAAACTCCCTTAGTTAAACTTCCAGTTCCAGGTACCGTAACTTCGGTTTCTTTTGTAACTTGATCGTCTGATGTTGTGGTGTTACCGTCATCATCTAAAGTAACCTTATTCTTGATACTGCTTGAATCCCAGCCTAAACTTGACTGATCAACTGAAGTTGTATAAGTGATAGTATACTCATTGATATTTTTATTATCAGAAGTGGCACTAAATTTTATACCAGTGATTTTTCCATTAGAATATTGAAGAGTTGCCCCAGTATTCGGCGAAATGTTTACACTACTTGCTTGAGAAAACATCTCATCCGTTAGCAATGCTCCAGCTATATCATTATGGCTACTATTAACCTTAATTGTCCAAGTAATAGTTCCATCACTTGCATTATAGCTACCCTGCTTATCAACCTGATTAAGTGATAAAGTCACACTTGAACTACTTGAGTGAGTTTCCTTATCATCCTCATCGGTCTGAGATGTAGCTGTAACTGTATTATTAGCTGTTACCGGTGAACCAGCTGTCAGACCAGAAACTTTATAACGATATGTAACTGTGTAATAATGTCCAATAGGATTTCCACTAGAATCTACACCACCAGAAACCAGTTGAGGTAAAGTCATATTCAAAGTCTTATTTGATGCATTAAAGCTATAGGAATAAGTACCTGATGAAACATCTTCTGTTGATGTTACATTACCAGTGTTTCCTGCGTATGTCGATTTTGTAACACTTACAGAGTCAAGTGCAGATATTGAAACTCCAGATGCTGTAAGAACATCTTTAATATCAATTGAACTTGGTGTACCATATTTTGAGTCAACCCGTACCGTATATGTTATATATGGAGTATCACCATCATATGTAACTGACCCAGACTTCGAAGTAGTTAAGTCATAATTTTTTGAAATAACATCCTCAGGGATAGTTACCACTAGACTATCTGAATACTGAACTTTATAACTACCATCATTTTGTAAATGTGTAGATCCATAGGTCGCATCGTATTTTAACCACCCCGTTGATTGTGTTCCATCAATAATGTCATTAACGTAACTTTCAATAAAGGCAATTAAAATATAATATTTACCTGTTTGACTATCATAAGTAAATTTGTAAGTGTATGCATCAACTTGATTACTATCCTTACCAATATATTCTGTGTTAAGGTTGATGTCTTGACCAATAGCCGTATCATCAGGAAGCTCTAGGTAATAATATCTATCCGCATCCAGATGTGCTTTAGAAATCGTATAATCTAGTTCTAAATTAACTGTCAAAGTCTGTGTTGACAAATCTTCAACGGCACTGCTCTCATCATAGATGTATCCCGTCAAGTAATCTGAAAAATCAGCATACGTAACACCTGCAATAGTATAATTTGAGAAACTATCTGATTTAAAATTAACACTTGTAACACTATTCGAACTGTCCTGATTAATCGTTGTATCAGTCTGTTCTGTGAGGTCTTCCACCTTATTGACATCATTGTCCACAAAGTGATAGAGTTTCCAACCACTTTGTAGTTCAGAGTTTAAAACGGCATTTTTAAAGGCAATTGAAACATTGACATCCTTACTTGGTTCGACTTCCTTGCCACTTGCTGTGACAAACGAAATATCATATGTGTAAGCTTGTGCCAAAGTTTGCTTTGTTTCACTCAAAACAGACGTCAACTTGTCATTAATAGCGCTTGTATCTGATACTGGGCTGACTTTTAACGTAACAGGTTCTGAAAACGTGTTATCTTCGTATGTTGCCGTCACCGTAACATCTGATGTTTCAGCACTGAGACTTCCCGCGGCGACAGCATCTGGATCTGACGACTCTGTCTCTGCTTCTGATGTTGTTGTGCTACTATCTGTTACCTTTGAACTTTCTGCTTGACTGCTTTCTTCTTGACTGCTTTCTTCTTGCAAAGCTTCAGTAGTTGTTTCTTCCGAACTACTTACTGACTGAATAACAGAAGAACTGCTATCTGTACTAATTGTTAGGGCGGGTAAAATCAAAGCGTAAGTCGTGCTAAAGACAACAACAACAGATATTCCTAAAGCAATTTTTGCAACTAAGCTTTCTTGCAACCTTTTCTTTACTAAAGCCGCTAGTTTTATCCACAGCTTTTTCATAAGTACTCCTTTCTTTTTTCTATTCTATTGTTCCAAATCGTGTTAGTGGCCAAATTCTAAATGTTAGTTTACCTACTAGTTGCTCATCACTTACTGTGCCAACAGCATTGTTACGCGAATCAATTGAAACGCTTCGGTGATCTCCCATAACGAAGAATTTTCCGTCTGGAACTTGATAAGGCAAATCAATATTCGTTTCACCATAAGCCTTTTCATTTTCAGCAAGGTATGGCTCATCAATCTTTTCACCATCAACGTAGACATTCCCGTCCTCATCAATGTTGACCCATTGACCAGATGCCGCAATCACACGTTTCACCAAAACCTTATTATTGTAATAAAATGCAACGACATCACCCTGTTTCAAATTTTTACTACTAACAGAAACCACCATGTCTCCAGCCTTTAAGTTAGGCGTCATTGAATTTCCATAGATTTGTAAAACTGGCAACCAGATTGTCGCTACGAGTACGGCAATAGCCGCTACTGTAATCAATGTGAAAATCGTTCCTCTGAGCGTCCGAAAATAACGCTCTCGATACTTTACTTTGCTTAGTTCTTTTAATAGTTCCTTTGAATCAGGTAAATCACTTATGCTTATTTCTTGCGTCCTGACAGTACAAAACTTTTTCATTTTGACTACAAATCCTTTTTCGTTTCTAATGACTCCTAACAAACTCCTAGGCTTAATATGACAGCCTTTTTTAACCCGATCTCCTTTTTTACGACTTAATTTTATCCTCATATCTAGTAAAAAGCTATCACTTTTTATTTACAACCTGTAAATAAAAAGTGATAAAATTAAAAAAAAGATTGACAGAATGTTAATCTAATAGGGTTTGCATGGCGTAGATTCCTCAAAAAAAAGAAATTGTCTTTCTTTTCTAATAATGAGAAAAAATCGTGTTTTTTATGGTAGAATACAAATTATTATTGGAGGAAAATACAATGGCAAGATACACACGTGAAAAAATCATAGGTGCTTTTTTCGAATTAGTCACAGAAAATCCTCAAAAAACAAACTTTACCATCTCTGAAATTGCTTTAAAAGCTGGCGTCTCTAGACAAGCGATTTATCAGAAACACTTTAAGAATTTTAGTGAAATCATTACCTATGTCGATGACTACATCATCTGGGAAATTCGCCAATGGAGTCACCACTATGACAAAAAAAGAGATGGTAACCCTGTGGACTATGTTGCTGATAAGTTGCTACCCGTTCTTTACGATAAAAAAGAGCATTTAAAACTTCTACATACTGCCGCGATTACACAAACATTCGAAGATACCATTGTTAATGGTTTTGTAGAATGGGCATCAGAAATTATTCACCCCAAATGCGACATTTTTAATCTCCCCAAAGATGTCTTAATCAAAATTATCGTCGAACAAATTGCAGCTATTATCAAAATTTGGCTTCTTCAAGAAGAACCTGTACCACCCCAAGAATTTAAAAAAGACTTTTTAAAATTAACAAAAGCCCCTTTATATTCTTACTACACAATGGAAAATCAAAAAGCTAGAGATTAAATCTCTAGCTTTTTTGATTTTTTATGCTCCAATTCTTATAATATATAAAATTTTTATATATTATACTTGACTTTTAAATTAACCTGATTTATAGTTTATATATAAAATAATTATATATAAAAATTTTATATATTGTCAGAAAGGAATTTGCTATGTACTTTCCAACTTCTGCGACTGTGATTGAATTTCTTATTCTAGCTATCGTTGATAAAGAAGATTCTTATGGCTATGCCATCAGTCATACAATTAAAGAGGTGGCCAACATTAAGGAATCTACACTTTATCCCATCTTAAAAAAACTAGAAAAGGCGGGCTATTTGGACACCTACCAACAAGAATACCAAGGTCGTAAACGCAAATACTACACAACTACAGAAAGTGGTAAACAACAACTTGCCTTTCTAAAAGACGAATGGCAATTATACACCACTAAAATTGAGGAGATTGTCGAAGGGAGATTAGAGGATGACGAGAAGTGACTACTTGGCAAAACTAGATAAATACCTAAAAAAATTGCCAAAAGATGACTATCAAGAAGCCATGGACTACTTCAGAGAATATTTCGATGAAGCTGGTCCCGAAAATGAAGAAGCAGTTATTGCTGAACTAGGATCACCTAAAGATGCAGCGCACGACATTATTAGCCGATTACTCGATGAGAAGATTGTTGAAGATGAAAAATCACCTAAAAACAAGGCTATCATTATCTGGATTGCTATCCTTGCTATTCTAGCTAGCCCAGTTGCCCTACCACTTATTTTGGCGCTACTTATGGTTATTATTACCATTTTGGCGTTCGGAATTGCCATTATAGCCATGGTACTAGCTCTAGGAGTTGCCCTTTTAACATCTGGTGTTTACATGCTGATTGACAGTTGGTCTTATCTTAGTATCGCGCCATCAACAACAGCCTTGGGATTAGGATTGGGACTTTTATCACTCGGCTTAGCACTACTAGCTCTTTTAGCTGCTGGTGCTGTTGGGAAATTCGCAGTAAAAAGTATCGGCAAATTAATTCAAAAAGCGGCAAGTAAAAGGAGAAAATCATGAAAAAGTGGACAAAAATTGTTTTAGGTATCGGGATTGGAGCTAGTTTAGCAGGAGCTGGGCTAGCTGGAATTGGTCTGGCTACTGGAGGTTTAACAAAACTCAACCAAAAATACGAAGTTAAATCACACATCAAGCAAAGCAAAGTAACTCTTGACCAATTTAATAAAATTGATATTAATGCCTCAACCTTTGATGTTGTGGTTTCAAAAGTCGATATTGATAAACCTTTTATCTCATATTCAGACACAAAAAAACTCCCAGTCTCTTATCAGGTTACAAGCGATGGGACGCTTACCGTTAAACAAACTGGTGGCTGGCAAGATCACTCAACATCATTTAATTTCTTTAGCTTAAAAGACCTCATCAACCTTGCTAAAACCGGTACGATTACCAATAAGCACACCATTATTATTTCTATCCCTAAAAATATGGATATTCACTCCATAAAAACCAATTTAAAAACCGGTGATTTGCAATTCAGTGATGTGACTGCCGATTACGCCAACATCGAACTCAGTGCAGGGGTTTTAGATATTACCAACTGTAACTTTAATTCTGGTAAATTGACTATCGCTGTCGGAGAGGGAAATTTCCAAAACTGCAATCTAAACAAGTTCAGCCTAACAACAAGCACAGGTGATATTGATTTTGAAAATGGCAAAATCATTGACTCAAACATTGACATTTCACTCGGTGATTTTTCTGCAAATGGTATTAATTTGGAAGGTCTCAATACATTATCTAGCTCAACTGGAGACGTCGACATTACCCTTGCCAATAAAGAACTTACAGTTCAAGCTAGCAACAATATCGGAGATAGCGATATCTCTAGCTCCCTAATTCCTTCAACCAAAAACATCCTAAAAGTTGACGGTAATACCGGTGACATTACTATTAATTAAACTAAAAAGGTGCCGACACGGCACCTTTTTATATCTTAAAATAAAAATGTTAACAAAGCTAAAATAGCTAAACCACCTTGTTTAATAATAATTTTTCGATCAGCAGTCACACTACCATAAAGAGCTGCCAGAACAACATTCAAAAGGAAAATGACCACAACAGTTGCATTTCCTGTAAAGATACCGTAAAGCAAAAAGACAGCAATCAAACCATTATAAATTCCTTGGTTTTTAAATAGATTGGTTACAGATTCACGTTGCAGCTCTTCTTCTGACATGTTAAAGACACGCGCTGTTGCTTTAGACTGTGTCGCAAATGTCTCTAAATACATAATGTAAAAATGTTCCAAAGCTACTAAAGCAGCTAAAATCAGTGTAATAATTGACATATTTTCTCCTCTTTCTCATAATCTACAGATTTTACACACCTGTAAACTCATCGTAAACGTTTCTAAATTAATCGACTTTTGTTAAGTATACTAAAGCTTAAGACATTCTTCAAATGATTTGCCTACAAAAAAACAGAGGATAGGAAATCTATCACTCTGCATCTTGTTTTCTATAAATGATGACACCCAATACCATGAAAGCGATAAGGAATCCAGTTAAAACACCAACTTCTTTACCGATTGAGCATGTCATAGAAATGGTTTGACGTAAACCACTAACGATATATGACATTGGCATGTATGGATGTACGACTTGGAAGAATTTCGGACTAAGTTCGATTGGATATGAACCACCCGCAGAACCAACTTGTAATAACAACATGATCAATGATGCGAATGAACCATAACGATTATCCCATCCAACCAAAGCTGTTACAAGAGCCATCAATGTCCAACCACTCAAGATAATAAAGAGAAGGGTTTGCCAACCATAGTTAGCTTCAAATCCGAGGAATTGAATAGCACCGTATAGAATCAATGAACCTGCTGTTGAAATCAAACCATTAATGAATAGTTTTTGTTTTGCCCATTCAAAACGGTTCTTAACAGGACGTCCAGATAATGAATCTGCAAAGATAACATTTGTTGAAAGAGCGACAACCATAAGTGATACAGCAATCATATAAGGCGCCATACCGATACCATTTGTTTTCACGCTATCTTTATCTTTAGCAGTTGTAGTTACTGGCTCAGAAACTAGTTTTGCGTTTTTACTATCTACAGAAACCAATGATAATTGATGACTTGCATCAGATAATGAGCTTGTCAAGGTTGTCAATCCATCTGTCAAACTTGTCAATCCATTTGTCAATGTACCACTACCTGCAGCCAATTGACTTGAACCAGAAGCCAATTCTTGTGCCCCTGATTGCAATTTCTTAGCACCACTATTTAGCTTATCATTGTTTGCAGCTAACTTGTTAGCACCTGATGCAGCTTCACTTGCACCGCTTCTTAACTCATCACTTTTAGAATCGAGTTGATTAGCGCCATCTGTTGCTTTTTTAACACCGCCAGCTACTGCCTTACCACCGCTCACTAATTCTTCATTTTTCGCAGCTAAAGCTGAAGTTGCAAATTGAACTTGAGCAAGACCATTACTTAATTCAGGACTATTTAAAACAAGTTGATTGCTACCTGAGCTCAATTGAGAGGCTGCGGATAGTAACGCTTCATTATTACCAGTTATTTGGTTAGCTCCTGTAGTTAATTGTCCAACAGCTGATGTATAGCTAGAAATACCTGAAGCCAAAGCTGGAATACCTTGATCTGATGTCAAACCTGCTTTAAATTGCGTTAAACCATCTACTAATTGTTGACTTCCTGCACTAGCAGTTGAAGCATTAGCTTTTAAGGTAGCTACTTTATCAAGAAGAGCTGATAAATTCGTTAATTGTGCTGATAAATCTTGAAGTGAGGCAAGCTTTGTTTGAATACCTGAAATTTGACTTGTTAAATTATTTGCAGTTGTTGCACCATTATTAGTGATAGCAGCATCAATTTCAGCTTGTTGTTCTGGGCTAAGACCTTGGTAAGCAGACGTTGACTGTACTGCTGCCAAGTCTGAACTATTAATAGATGAAATCACTGAACTCATCGCAGACAAATCTTGTCCAAGTTGATTTAGATTATTAAGATTTTCTTGTAATCGTGAAGTGTCTGGCAAGCTTGTATTATTTAGTTCATTTTGAGTGGCTTGTAAGCCGTTATTTAGGCTAGTCGCACCTGCAATCAATTGTTCTAGATTATTACTACTTTCTGTTTGTAATTGATTAATACCATCAGTTAAATCTTTAGATTTGACATTTAATTGAGTCAAACCTGCTGAAAGCTGACTTACGCCGTTAGTATATGAAATTACTGCTGTTTCAAAGGCAGATTGACCTGCTGAGATTTTTGAAACACCATTAGCATACGCATTAAACCCTTGCGTTAATTGAGGCATTCCATTAGCGACTTGACCTTCAACAGTGGTATACTCTGACACACCTGCTGATAATTTATTAGCACCAGCTAGTAACTCTGGTAAACCAGCTGATAATTGTCCGACACCATTGGTATATGCTGAAACACCTCCAGAGAGTTTGTCAAGACCAGGTGCTAGTTTTCCAGCACCAGCTGTATATTCACCGAGACCATTAACAAGTGTTGTTGAACCATCAGCAAGTTGTTGGCTTCCTGAGGCAGCTTTATTCAAGTTATCAGTAATAGTTTGGCTACCTGATTCAAGTTTTTGGCTACCATCTACTAATTGATTACCACCATCACTAGCCTTTTTCAAACCATCTTGCAAGTCTGTCATGCTCTTGAAGACAGCTTTTGTATAAGTCTTCGTGATATTTTCTGAGACAGTATCCTTGAGCTTAGTCATTGCTGATTCACTCATTTTTGAAGCGACAACACTACGACCTGCTGTTGTTTGGTATTTAATGTTTAATTTCTCAGGATTATCTGTTAGCAAGCTTGATGCTTTTTCTGATAAATCTTCTGGTAAAGTGATAACCATATAATAGTCACCATCTTTTAACCCTTTATCAGCTTTTTTCTGACTAACAAAATGATAATCAAGAGCTTTATTTTTAGACATGCTGTCTACCATGTCATCGCCGATTTTTAAAGTTTTATCATTTAGCGTTGCTGACTTATCCTCATTGACAACTGCCACTGGCAAATTCTCTACATTCCCATAAGGATCCCACATAGAGCCTAAGAATGACAAGTTATAAAGAGCTGGAACAAGCGCAACCCCAATCATTGTCACCCAAAGTTTGGGACTTTTAATAAGTGCTTTTAATTCTTCTAACATATTTTCTCCTAATTTAGACACACTGTTCAAAAATTATGATAAAATATATTATACAAGGATATGAAATAATTTCAAGTCGAAAGGAGGAGTTTTTGGACACTCTGTCTAAAGCTGTTCAAAAGATTATCATTATGGCACATGACAACCGTAAAGCAAACACTAAAAAAGCTATTCAAGAAGCTATGGTTAGCCTTTTGAAATCAGAGAGTTTCGATGATATCACAACCATAAAATTAGCCAAAGAAGCCGGTATTAGCCGCTCTAGCTTCTACACACACTATAAAGATAAATTCGAGCTAATCGATTCTTGCCAACAAACTCTCTTCAATCAAGTCGAGTATATCTTCGAAAAGCATGAAGGAAATAAAGCACAAGCCTTTTTAGAAATCTTCGAATTTCTAAAACGTGAACAACTATTATCAGCTTTAATTTCAGCTAACGGAACTCGTGAATTTCAGGCCTTCATTGTCAATAAGGTACGCATCTTCATTAATACTGATTTACAAGACAGATTTGGCCGCGATGAGCTAACTCCAACTGAGAGAGAATACAGTAGTATTTATTTCGCTTACGCCTTTTTCGGACTTTGCCAATCATGGATTGCAAAAGGAAAAAAAGAATCACCTCGACAAATGACTAACCTTATCTTAAAGCTATTACCTTTGTAAAAACTCCTCTCACTATGATCACCTATCGGTGATCTTTTTTGAAAAAGAAAAAAACCACGGTAAAAGCCGTGGTTTTAAATACTTCAATAAACTGAGAATTAAAGCATTTTGTTGTAGTATTCAACGATAAGTGCTTCGTTGATTTCTGGGTTGATTTCGTCGCGTTCTGGAAGACGAGTCAATGAACCTTCAAGTTTTTCAGCGTCGAATGATACGAATGCTGGACGTCCAAGAGTAGCTTCAACAGCTTCAAGGATAGCAGGTACTTTAGCTGATTTTTCACGAACTGAGATAACTTGACCTGGAGTTACGCGGTATGAAGGGATATCAACACGTTTACCGTCAACAAGGATGTGACCGTGGTTAACGAATTGACGAGCTTGACGACGAGTAGTTGCAAGACCTAAACGGTAAACAACGTTGTCAAGACGACGTTCCAAAAGAACCATAAAGTTGAAACCAAGAGTTCCACCTTTAATCTTAGTAGCTTGTACGAACAAGTTACGGAATTGTTTTTCACCTACACCGTAAGTGAAACGAAGTTTTTGTTTTTCAGCCAATTGCAAACCGTATTCAGAAAGTTTACTACGGTTGTTAGGACCGTGTTGACCAGGCACGTAGTTACGACGTGCCAATTCTTTACCTGTACCTGTAAGAGACAAGCCAAGGCGACGTGATTGTTTCCATGATGGACCTGTATAACGTGACATTTAAAATGTCCTCCTATAAAATAAAAATTTTGTAGGAAATAACAATTTAGAGAATCCTGATTCGTGCAGTTGACTTTCATCTAAACAGCCAAGATTACTTTTCCGACTTCTAGGAGCTTTTCTATAGAAAGAAAAACTGTAGAAGAGCCAACTGTTGACGAGCTTCATACTCTCCTGCTATTATTTCACACAAAGCATAGTTTAACATAAAAAAAAGGCTCTGTAAAGCCTTTTGTATGTTAATTCTTAGATAAAATTAATCAAAATAACGAATCAATGTTTTTTCAGTTAAAATATCTGAATAAGTGTATGATTCTACATAAGAATTATTAATGGCACCAGGTACATCAGAATTTTCGTTGTATTCAACGATAAACAATGATGGGTATACTTCTGTCAAACGGCCAATTTTGTTTTTTTCACGTTTACGACCATTTTCAAGCGTCAATTCAACTAATTGACCTTCGTGGGCTTTAATATCTTCTTTGATTTTCTTCATTTTAGCAACGTCTGCAAATGCATCACTCATCTTTTATCTTACTCCTTATCTTTATTAACGCTCTTCGAATTGCGCAATACTAGAAAATTTATTATATTCTTTTTGGAAAATTAATTTCACGGTTCCACGCGCACCAGAACGGTTTTTCTCCAAGATAACTTCAATCGTATTATCTTCAACGGCATCTTCGTTATCTTCACCTTCACGGCGATAATAATCATCACGATATAAGAAAGCTACAATATCGGCATCTTGCTCGATAGAACCAGATTCACGAATATCTGACAAAACTGGTCGTTTATCTTGACGCTGTTCAACACCACGAGACAACTGACTCAAGGCAATAACAGGAACCTTCAATTCCTTAGCCAAAATCTTCAATTGACGTGAAATATCAGAAACCTCTTGTTGACGGTTTTCAGGACGTGTCCCTGTAATCAACTGAAGGTAGTCAATAACAATCAGACCAAGACCGCCTTCAACTTCTTGCGATAGCTTACGTGCACGCGCGCGAATCTCAGTAATTTTAATCCCTGGTGTATCATCAATATAAATTGGTGCGTCCGCCAAGGCTCCTTGAGCAATGGTGATATTATTCCATTCCTGATCTGTTAACTGACCTGTTCTAAGATTATGGGAATCAACCATTCCCTCTGCAGCTAACATACGGTCAACCAAGCTTTCAGCTCCCATTTCCAGAGAAAAGATGGCTACTGGTCTATTTTGCTTAGTTCCAACATTCTGCGCAATATTTAAAGCAAAAGCTGTTTTCCCGACGGCTGGACGCGCCGCTAGAATGACTAACTGATCAGGGTGTAAACCTGTTGTAATCTTATCCAAATCACGAAAACCTGTCGGCAAACCAGTAACATCACTCGTTTGACGTGAACGAATTTCTAAGTTTTCATAGTTAACCTTCAAGACGTCTGAAATCTTGCGAAAACCACTACGATTGCTGTGTTCATTAATCTCAATAAGAGCTTTTTCTGCTCCAGCAATCACGTCTTCTGAATCTGTAGCTCCTTCATAAGCCAGGTTTACAGTTTCTGTCAACCTAGAGATAATATTACGCAGCATTGCCTTCTCAGCAACAATCTTAGCATAATACTCTGCATTGGCACTTGTTGGCACACTGTTGACCAATTCAACAATATATGACAAGCCACCAATATTTTGCAAATCACCTTGGTCATCAAGAATTGTTCTCACTGTTGTAGCATCGATAGCCTCATTACGATCACTCAAAGTAATCATTGCTTTAAAAATAACTCGGTGAGAGTATTTATAAAAATCATCTGGGCTAACAAATTCACGAACAGTGATGAGTTTATCTGGCGAGATAAAAATAGAACCTAAGACAGATTGCTCTGCTAATAAATCCTGTGGCTGAACTCTCAATTCTGGCTCTTCTGCCAATCTTTTCACCTCCCCTAGTAAGCTCAAATCTTAATTATGCTTCTTTAATGTTTAATTTAATTTCAGCAGTTACTTCTTTATGTAATTTCACAGGTACTTCAACAGAGCCAATTGCGCGAATCGGGTGATCTAAAGCAATTGAACGTTTGTTGATTTTTAAACCGAATTGTTTCGACAATTCTTCTACAATTTTTTTAGCTGTAATTGAACCAAATGTACGTCCATCAGGACCAACTTTTTCAGTGAATTTAACAACAGTTTCTTCTTTTTCAAGTTCAGCTTTAAGAGCTTTAGCTTCAGCTAACACTTCAGCTTGTGCTTTTTCTTCTGATTTTTGTTTACCTTTTAATTCACCAATGGCTTGGTTAGTAGCTTCTTTAGCAAGATTTTTCTTAATCAAGAAGTTTTGAGCATAACCTGTTGGAACTTCTTTGATTTCACCTTTTTTACCTTTTCCTTTGACATCTGCTAGAAAAATTACTTTCATCTCTCTGCCTCCATATTTTCTCTTAAATCATTTTCAATCACATCAAGTAAAACACCCTCGGCTTGGCTCACTGACATATTTTCTAACTGACAAGCAGCTAGAGTAAAGTGACCACCGCCACCAAGTTCTTCCATCATGCGCTGAACATTAATCTTACTACGGCTACGTGCTGAAACAGCAACTTTATTAGGAGCCACTTGCACCAAAACAAATGTCGCCTCGATACCTGCTAAAGATAACATGGTATCAGCTGCTTTACTAGCAACTACTTTACTATAATTAACACCATCACGACCACTGGCAACGATGATGTTATCATAAATTTTTCGGCCTCTAAGAATTAATTCATTAACCAATCGATATTCCTCAAAATCAGTTTGAGAAATGTTTTGAATTTCGATACTATCACTACCATGTGCTCGTAGATAGCTTGCAACATCAAACGTTCTGCTCGTTACACTTGCTGAGAAGTTCTTCGTATCAAGCATAATACCAGCCATTAAGACGCTCGCTTGAATTTTACTTAGATGCTTCCTAGCATTCTGGAATTGAATTAGCTCTGTAACCAACTCACTTGCGCTACTTGCTCCGCTTTCAATGAAAGTCAAGATAGCATTTTCTGGGAAATTATCATCACGACGATGATGATCCACGACAATCACATCTGTAAATTTATTGTAAAGCTTTTGCGATAAGGTTAAGTCAATCTTAGAATGATCAACCATAATCAACAATGAGCGTTCTGTCAGCATTGACAAGGCTTGCTTGATAGTAATTAATTTAGTTTTTGCATCGTCTTGCAGTCTTTGTACAGCACGCGTAATATCTGGACTCATTTCGTCTGGATTATAGACAACATAAGACTCTTCGTTAATATTACTTGCAAAGAATTGCATCCCTACAGCTGATCCAAGAGCATCCATATCAATATTGCGGTGACCAACAACAAACACACGGTCAACACCTTTAATGTGATCTGAAATAGCTGTCATCATGGCACGTGTACGTGTACGTGTACGCTTAACAGTAGATACTGAACCACCACCAAAATACAACGGCTTCTTATGCTCATCATTTTCACAAATAACAACCTGATCTCCACCACGTACAAGCGCAGTATTTAAATTCTGCAAGGCTACTTGTCCAATTTGTTGATGGTTATCATCTCCGTAAGAAACACCCATACTAAGTGTTAACGGTAAGTTGTGCTCTTCTTTAGCCTGTTTTCGAAAAGCTTCTAAAACATCAAATTTATCATCAATCAAACTACTCAAAACAGCATAATCTGTGAAGAAGTAGAATCGGTCCATATTGACACGACGATAAAAAATATTTTTTGACTTCGTGAAATTCGAAATAAAGTTTGCAATAAAGCTATTGATTTGTGAAATCTCAGCATCTGATAAATCATCTGTCACATCATCGTAATTATCGATGGAAATAATTCCAATAACTGGACGCAAAAGGGCTGCATCTCCCAACTGACGATTCCCCATAGATGTATCAAAGAAATAGAAAATCCCCGTTGAAGAATCGATGTAAGATGAGTACTTATTGCCATTTAACTCAAATGTCTGAGTGGCGTCCCCTTCTCGCTTAGCCCCAATAATTCTACGAATGACGTCATCCTCAAACTCTCCTTCTTCACTAGTGAAAATGAGCTCTGCATATGGATTAAACCACTCTACCTCGTTTGTTTCTTGATCAAACTGAACAACACCAACTGGCATTTGTTCTAGAAGATGTTTTAGACCAACTTCCGTTTGGTTGTTTAATAATTCAATTTGTTCAAGTTCCGATAACTCATAATTTTCTTTCTGATAGTAGAGCAAAGCTACAAGTAAAGAAAGCGCCAAAAAGATTGCAGCTAAGATAGCTGACTCCGTCTGAAAAAGTCTGACACAAATAGCCAAGATGCCAAATAAAATAAGGCCAATCATGACTAAGTGGATAGTTGCAAATCGAAATCTTTTCATTGGTTAACCTCTTAGCTTACAATTATACCATAAAACAGCCTTAATTTATAGTAGGAAAGCAGAAAAGCAACCCCAGTTAATAAGGGTTGCTTTCTTGTTTTAATGATACTTAATCTTCTTGGTTACGATGGTGTTTTTGTTTACCTTCCAAGTAAACCATCAAGATAGAAATATCAGCTGGGTTAACCCCTGAAATACGGCTTGCTTGTCCGATAGTTTCAGGATTAATTTTCTTGAATTTTTGACGAGCTTCTGTCGCAATAGAATCGATATCATCCCAGTCAATATTAGCAGGGATGCGTTTTTCTTCCATGCGTTTCATCTTGGCTACTTGATCTAGAGCTTTATTGATGTAACCTTCGTATTTAATTTCTGTTTCCAAAAGTTCAATTACTTTGCTATCAAGTTTTTCTTCAGCTGGACCAACAAAACTTGTCGCAATTTCATAATTGATTTCAGGACGACGCATGAATTCTTTTGCTGTCAATGCATCTGTCAACGGTTTGAAACCTAGTGCTTCAATACGTGCGTTAGTTTCCTTAACAGGTTTAATTTTAAGAGTTGACAATCTTGTCAACTCGTTGTCAAATTGACGTTTACGGTTCAAGAAACGTTCATAACGTTCTTCATCAACCAAACCAACACGGTGACCAATTTCAGTCAAACGCATATCTGCATTATCATGACGCAAAATCAATCGATATTCAGCACGACTTGTTAGCAAACGGTAAGGTTCCAAAGTTCCTTTTGTTACCAAATCATCAATCATAACACCGATATAAGCATCACTACGTTTAAGAATCATTTCTGGCTTACCTTGAACCTTCAACGCAGCATTGATACCAGCAACAATCCCTTGACCTGCAGCTTCTTCGTAACCTGATGTACCATTGGTTTGACCAGCTGTAAAGAGACCTGAAATTTTCTTAGTTTCAAGCGTTGCGCGCAATTGGTGTGGCAAAACGATATCGTACTCAATCGCATATCCTGTACGCATCATTTCGGCATTTTCAAGTCCTTTGATAGAATGAACTAATTCTTTTTGAACATCTTCAGGAAGACTTGTTGACAAACCTTGAATGTAAACTTCTTCAGTTTCACGCCCTTCTGGTTCCAAGAAGAGTTGGTGACGTTCCTTGTCTGCAAAACGAACAATTTTATCTTCAATAGATGGACAATAACGAGGACCTACCCCTTTAACAATACCTGAGAACATTGGAGCACGATAAAGGTTTTTGTTAATAATATCGTGACTAGTTTGGTTAGTATAGGTCAACCAGCAAGGAATTTGGTCTTTGAGGTAATCTTCATCATTAGACATGAATGAGAAATGATTTGGTTTTTCATCACCTGGTTGAATTTCTGTTTCATCATAATTAATAGAACTTGCTTTGACACGTGGAGGTGTCCCTGTTTTGAAACGTCCAATTTCAAGTCCAAGTTCTTTCAAATTATCTGCAAGTCCAATTGAAGCTAGGCTGTTATTTGGACCAGATGAATATTTGAGTTCACCCAAAATAATTTCACCGCGAAGAGCTGTACCAGTTGTGATAACGACAGCTTTAGCTGAAAATTTTTGATTAGTAGCTGTGCGAACACCAACAACTTTTCCATCTTCAACTAAAACTTCTTCAATCATTGACTGACGTAATGTCAAATTATCTTGCTGTTCAACAGTATGCTTCATTGTACGAGAGTAAAGCGCCTTATCAGCTTGTGCACGAAGAGCACGTACAGCAGGACCTTTACCAGTATTAAGCATTTTCATTTGGATGTAAGTCTTGTCAATGTTCTTACCCATTTCTCCACCAAGAGCATCGATTTCACGAACGACGATACCTTTGGCAGAACCTCCAATAGCAGGGTTACATGGCATAAAGGATAACATTTCCAAATTGATTGTTGCGAGCATTGTTTTACAACCCATACGAGCTGCAGCCAAACTAGCTTCTACACCAGCATGCCCAGCACCAACAACAATTACATCATAATTTTCAGCAAATTCATGTGTCATGATTCAATTACAATATCAAGTAAACCTTTGCCAATCTTTTTATCAAATTAAAGTAATCAAAAGATTAGCTAAGCTACTCAAAGCATTCCTTTCCAAATATAAAATACGATTAGTAAAACAAAAAACGGTCAAAACCCTCGAAAATTGTGCGGCAAAAACGCACAATTCTCATGAGCTTTGACCATCATGATTATTGTTATGATTATTGTATCAAATTAAGTTAAAATGTCAATTTAATTGCCGATAATTTTTCGAGCAATAGTTGATTTTTCCCATTAGTCATAAGATAGTTATAAAAACTTTCTCGGCATAAGATTTTTCGAAGAAGGTTTTGATCGAGTTGATCTAGGATATCACTAAAAGAGCGTTTGGTGATAGTCGCTAACTTAACCAAGTTGTCAGCATCTTGCCGTTTACGTTCAGCGTCTTCTTTTGGATATCCACAACCGAACTCATCTTCAAATAACTTATCTAGAGTGTACTGTAAATTTAGCTCACCTGACCACCCAAAATTTAAGCCTAATAGCAAAGAAACAACATTGCCATTATTAATACGACCAAAAAGATAAGCATCTTGTGGTGTTTGAATAAAGCCACAACGCAAGCCAGGTAAACTATTACAAGCAAGCATCATCCCTTGACCAGATGAACAACCAGTCACCACAAAATCTAGACTTTGTGTTTCAATCAACAAGCTTACCATAACAGCCACTTCAACATATGAAAAGTTTGCTGTTTCATTTGGGAACATTCCAAAGTTAACAACTTCGTGTAGTCCCTTTACAGCTTTCTGCACTGATTGAAATAAGAGGTCATTTATATCTGACCTTGTACTCGCTTGAATAACTCCCACTCTCATAAGATAATCTCCTAGCATCATTCCCAAAAGTAAATCTGTCAACTTATCTTTACACCTTTGTCAACTAGATATATTGACAAGCGACTCCATTTTTATAAGCCATATCAATGATTCCACCACCTAGGCATTCTTCGCCATCATAGAAAACAACAGCTTGACCTGGTGTAATGGCACGTTGTGGTTCATCAAAGACAACTTCTGCTTTGTCACCTTTAACATGTACTGTAACTTTAGAGTCTGGTTGACGGTAACGGAATTTTGCTGTAACTTCTATTGTAAATTCTTCAGGCATATCACGTGTAAAGTGAATACTTGAAGCGTCAAGGCTAGTTGACATTAATGATTCATGGTAGAATCCTTGACCAACGTAAAGAATGTTTTTTGAAAGGTCTTTTCCGACAACAAACCATGGTTGATTATCGCCACCTTGTTGTCCACCAATACCAAGACCTCCACGTTGACCGATTGTATAATACATCAATCCAGCGTGTTCACCCATATCACGACCATCAATAGTCATCATACGACCTTTTTGCGCTGGTAAATATTGACTAAGGAATTCTTTAAAGTTCTTTTCACCAATAAAGCAAATTCCTGTTGAATCTTTTTTCTTAGCTGTAGCAAGACCTGCACGTTCTGCAATTTTACGTACTTCTGGTTTTTCCAAATGACCAAGTGGGAACATTACTTTTTGCAATTGTTCTTGTGACAATTGGCTCAAGAAATAAGTTTGGTCTTTGTTATTGTCTGCTCCGCGAAGCATGTGAACTGTACCATCTTCATCACGAGAAACTTGTGCGTAGTGTCCAGTCGCCACGTAATCAGCACCAAGTGTCATAGCGTAATCAAGGAAAGCTTTAAATTTGATTTCTTTGTTACACATAACATCTGGATTTGGTGTACGTCCTGCACGATATTCCGCTAGGAAATATTCGAAAACGCGATCCCAATATTCCTTTTCAAAGTTAACAGAGTAGTAAGGAATACCAACTTGGTCAGCTACAGCTGCTACATCTTTATAATCTTCTGTTGCTGTACACACACCGAATTCATCTGTGTCATCCCAGTTTTTCATGAAAACACCGATAACATCGTAACCTTGTTCTTTCAAAAGAAGAGCTGTTACAGACGAATCAACGCCTCCACTCATACCGACAACAACACGTGTTTTTGAATTATCTGTCATGATAATCCTCCCATCAAGATATTTTTCGAACATAGGCTTGAAGGGCCTAGTTTTTCAAAAATCGATTTGAAGGTCGATTTTGAATGCGTGAAACCACGCGAAGTCTATTATAACATGAAATCTCTATTATGTAAGTCTTTTATGCTTTCCTTTTACATTTTTTTCTCATTTTTAATCAAGTTAAGCGGTTTATTATCGTTTACCCAAGTCATATCCTTTGTTATAATAAGTAAGCATAGATTCTTAAAGGAGCAGATATGAAAAACCTTAAATTCCAATCCGTATTTGACATTATCGGACCTGTTATGATTGGCCCATCAAGCAGCCACACTGCTGGAGCTGTTCGTATTGGAAAAATTGTTAACTCTATTTTCGGAGAAATCCCTGATTCCGTAACATTTCACTTATATAATTCATTTGCTAAAACTTACCGTGGACACGGAACTGATAAAGCACTCGTTGCTGGTATCCTAGGAATGGATACCGATAACCCAGATATTAAAAATTCATTAGAAATTGCTCACCAAAAAGGCGTTCGTATTTATTGGGATATCCTAAAAGATAGCAATGCCCCTCACCCAAACACTGCTAAAATCACCGTAGAAAAAGGGGATAAAACAATGAGCATCACTGGTGTCTCAATTGGTGGTGGAAATATCGAAGTGACTGAGCTTAATGGATTTTCTGTCTCTTTAAAAATGAATACGCCAACCTTAATTATCGTTCACCAAGATATCCCTGGTATGATTGCCAAAGTAACAGATATTCTTTCTGAACACAACATCAATATCGCTCAAATGAACGTTACTCGTGAACGTGCTGGTGAAAAAGCAATCATGATTATTGAAGTTGACTCACGTGATTGTCATAAGGCTGTTGAACAAATCCAACATATCCCGCACTTACACAATGTGAATTTCTTTGATTAGAAAGGAAAAGAATGTTTTATTCTATTAAAGAATTAGTTGAACAAGCCGATAAAGACTTTAACGGTAATATTGCTGAACTAATGATTACCACAGAAACAGAATTAAGTGGGCGTAGCCGTGAAGAAATCATTCACATCATGAAAAAAAACCTTCAAGTCATGAAAAATTCTGTTACTGATGGACTCACTCCTAGTAAATCAATTAGCGGTTTAACCGGAGGAGATGCTGTCAAAATGGACAACTATCTAAAATCTGGCAAAACCTTATCTGATACAACTGTGCTAACAGCCGTACGAAATGCTATAGCTGTCAACGAATTAAATGCTAAAATGGGACTGGTTTGTGCCACACCGACAGCAGGCTCTGCTGGATGCCTACCTGCCGTTTTAACAACAGCTATTGATAAATTAAACCTTTCTGAAGAAGAGCAACTTGACTTCTTGTTCACTGCGGGTGCTTTTGGACTTGTTATTGGAAATAACGCATCGATTTCTGGTGCTGAAGGTGGTTGTCAAGCCGAAGTCGGCTCTGCTTCTGCAATGAGTGCAGCAGCTCTTGTAAAGGCCGCTGGAGGGTCTGCTTATCAAGCTAGCCAAGCTATCGCCTTTGTTATAAAAAACATGCTAGGTCTTATCTGTGACCCTGTTGCAGGGCTTGTTGAAGTTCCTTGCGTTAAACGTAACGCCCTTGGATCTAGTTTTGCGTTGGTCGCTGCTGATATGGCACTTGCTGGCATTGAATCACAAATTCCAGTTGATGAAGTAGTCGATGCGATGTACCAAGTTGGATCTAGTCTTCCAACGGCGTTCCGAGAAACCGCTGAAGGTGGCTTAGCAGCCACACCAACTGGACGCCGCTTACAAGCTAAAATATTTGGTGAATAATCCACCTAGTATTGAAATACTAAGCGCTAATTTTCTTGCTAATTGACGATTTTGTCAATCAACGTTGACAAAATTTACAGGAGAGTAAATATGAAATCAATCTTATTCGACCTTGATGGAACACTAGTAAATTCTAGCCCCGGTATTAAAGCAGCTTTTAATTATGCTTTTGAAAAGTTACACCTACCTTTACAAACAGATAAACAACTGTCAACATTTATCGGACCTCCATTAGAAGTAACTTTTGGGCAATATTTTGACCAAGCAGACGATGTCAATCACGCTATTAAAACCTTTAGAGACTATTATGGGGAAAAAGGTGTCCATCAAGTCTCTCTTTATAACGGTATCTCAGAAGCACTACAAGAGTTAAACAATCTAAATTACTCACTATTTGTTACCACAAGTAAACACCAACCAATGGCTAATCTCATGTTGTCAGAACTTGGTATCATTTCACATTTTAAAAAAGTCTATGGTTCTACTCCTCAACATTTCCATAAAGCTGATGTGATTAATGCCTGTCTCACAGAACAAGGTATTCAAGCACATGAAGCGGTTATCATTGGTGACACAAAATTTGATATGATTGGTGGTCAAAAAACAGGTGTCAGAAGACTCGGAGTAACATGGGGATTTGGCAGCCTAGAAAGCTTACAAGAACATGGCGCTGAAAGTATTTGCCATCACCCACATGACATTAAAAAAGCACTATCATCTTTATAAGATGATTAGTGCTTTTTCTTTTATTAAATTAGTATCCCCAAGCTGAAAGTCCTTGTGAATTATAAACATTAATAGCAGTTGTAATTTGATCTTGAACAGTAGCTGTAGAACCCCAACCTGGCATCGTTTGGAACAAACCTGACGCTCCTGATGGATTGGCAACATTTGGATCACCATTAGATTCACGAGCAATGATTGCTTCCCAAGTTGACTGAGGAACACCCGTAGCAGCAGCCATTTGTGCTGCTGCAGCTGAACCAATAGCGCCTGCTGTATTTCCGTTTGCAGCAACTACTGTAGATGCTGATGATTGAGTGGTTGAAGATGGTACTGTAGAGCTTGTAGCTACAACAGTCGTAGCATCAGTAACTGGTGCAGATTCAGAACTTGCTACTTCAGATTCCGATGTCTCCTCTACAGATGATGATTCAACTTCTTCACTTTCTTCTACAGAACTGCTAGGCTCTTCTGATTCAGCTTCTGTAGAACTAATATTTGTTGATGACATGTCAGAGCTTTCTGAACTTGACGTTGATACAGATTTAGCAGCTCCTGCTTCTGAACGAGTTGTAATAGTTTCTGCAAATGCTTCTATTTTTGGAATAAGAACAACAATCATTGCCGCAACAAAAATGACTCCAAGGATGCTGACAATAATATTTCTGATTTTTCTATGTTTTGCTTTAGTAATCCTACTATACATAATAAATAAAATATATACCTCTCTAGAACTCCTGTTTCCTATCATATAATTTATTTATTACTCGGAGATTGAAAATATGTTAAAAATATTACAGAGATATTGAAATTAACACCAAGTTCCCAATGAAAACGCTAATTTTTTAAAGTAAAACAAAAAAGATTGAAGAAATTTCTTCAATCTTTTTATTCTAATACTGGTAATTCTATCTCTAAATCTTAGTACCAACCATTTGCATTCCAGAATGCAAGGGCAGCTGACCATGAACCATAACGTCCTGCAACGTATGAATCAGCAACACGTTCTTGGTTTTCAGCTGACAAGTCACCATTTAGGTATGACATTGTCAATTGGTAACGACCATAATATTGACCATTTTGAGCTGTGTAGCTACCGCTTGATTCGCGTTGAGCAATGATTTCTTTAGCTTGAGCGTCTGAAGTACCCAAGTTTGATGTGTAAGAAGTTGTTGTTTCAGCTTGCGCAGCTGGTGCTGCTGCAGCTGAGTTATCAGTAGCTGCTGGTGCAGCTTCTACTGTAGCAGTTTCAGTTGCAACTGGTGCAGTAGCTTCTGGATCTAGTTCTAAGATTTGACCTACAGTAATGAAGTCAACATTTGCGATGCTGTTTACTGAAGCCAATTTTTCAACTGTTGTGTTGTAAGTTACAGCAATTTCAGAAAGTGTATCACCTGATTTAACTGTGTATGAATCTGCGCTAGCAACTGTTGGGATAATTAGTGCTGCTGCAGCGGCTACACCGGCAAGACCAAGTTTAATAGATTTCGATTTAGTTTTAAAAATATTTGTTTGCATTATATGCTCCTTTTTTTGTTTCAAAATTAGTACAGGCTATATAATACAGACTTAATGTTACTCTGGTTTTAGAGTTATATTAAAAATATTACAATTACATTCTTATATTATAAAGAAAACGCCTACAAATTAGGCATTTTAGCTTTCTTTAAGAAAAAATAAGAGAATTCCTAAAATTATGACAAGCAAAATGGTTACTGAATCTTTAACTGTCCACTGTAAAATTCGATATTTTGTACGTCCATCTCCACCTTGATAACCACGTGCTTCCATGGCAAGAGCTAATGCATCCGCACGTTTAAAACTTGAAGCAAAGAGTGGAATGAGGATTGGAATAATCGATTTAACCTTTTGAATAAGACTTCCTTCACCAAAATCAACTCCACGCGCTCTCTGAGCTTTCATAATACGTGTCGTATCATCCATCAATGTCGGAACAAAACGCAAACTCAAAGAAAGCATTAAACCAATTTCATGAGCAGGTACTTTAAAACAAACAAAAGGTTTCAGCAAAGATTCAACAGCATCTGCGAGACTCAACGGTGTTGTTGTCAAAGTTAGAAGCGTTGAAAAGAAGATAATCAAAACAAAACGCATGAATATCAATATCGCTTGACTAAACCCATAACTTGTTATTTTCAAAAAACCAAATTGAAAATAAGTTTCTCCCCCATGTGTGAAGAACATTTGGAACAAAGTCGTAAATAAAATAATACCAATCATGGGACGAACACCTCTTAAAAAGAAGCTGAGTTTAATCTTCGATAATAAAACAACTACTAAAGTAAAAGCAATCATCAATAGATTAGTAACAAGATTATTCGCCCAAAAAACAATGATAATATATAAAATCATCGCTAGAAGCTTACTACGCGGATCTAAACGGTGAATTAATGAATTTCCAGGTACATAACGACCAAGTATTAATTTATCCATGTTTCACCACCTCTGTAAATTCTTCTATAGTAATTGGTAAAGTATCTAAATGTAGACCACGCTTTACAAGCTGTTGAGCAAACTTGGTGATTTTTGGAACACCTAGTTGCTTACTTTCAAGAAATTCAACATCTTGAAAAACTTCTTTAGGATATCCTGAGCGAACTAATTTGCCGCCTTCAAGAACATTAACATAATCAGCATAATTAGCAACATCGTCCATTAGATGGGTTACTAACACAATTGTCATCCCATTTTGGTGTAATTCTTTAAACAATGTCATCAATTCACGGCGCCCTTTAGGGTCTAGACCTGCTGTCGGTTCATCTAGGACCAAAACTTCTGGTTCCATAGCTAGAATACCAGCAATAGCCACACGACGCATTTGACCACCAGAAAGCTCAAAAGGATTCTTTTCAAAAAACTCTTCATGAATCCCAACCATAGCCAATTTTTCACGTGCTAACTGCTCAGCTTCTTCCATAGAAACACCAAAATTTTGTGGCCCGAATGCCACATCTTTAAGGACTGTTTCTTCAAAGAGCTGACTTTCAGGAAATTGAAAGACTAGACCAACCTTTTTGCGAACAGGCTTAATTTCCTTATTCTTTGAGTTAGCTGTAATTTTAATATCATCAACAATTACAGCGCCCTCTGTAGGAACGTTAAGACCATTCAAAAGCTGCATAATTGTCGACTTACCTGATCCTGTATGTCCAATGAAAGCCGTATAAGAGCCTTCTTTTATAGTAAGATTAATGTCAAAAAGGGCACGCCCTTCAAATGGTGTCCCCGCTTGATATGTGTAATTTACGCCTTCAAGAGTAATTCCCATAACTGATCTTCTAATTCCTTTTCCGTAAGATAATTCTCTGTAAATTCAAACCCTTTATTCTTTAAAGTAGAGATAAGATTGGCTGAAAAAGGAATATCCAATCCCAAAGTCAATAATTCTTCTCCTCTAGCAAAGAGTTCTCGCGGTGTTGAACTTGATTCAACTTTTCCTTTCTTCATAACCAAGACACGATCGCTTAAGGCAACTTCATCCAAATCATGAGTAATAGACACAACCGTCATATTGTATCGGTCACGAATCTCTTTAATTGTTTGAATTAATTCTAGACGTCCTTCTGGGTCCAACATGCTAGTCGCTTCATCTAAAATAATAATGTTAGGACGCATTGCAATAGCCCCTGCAATAGCCACACGCTGTTTTTGACCACCTGAAAGACGAGCTGGTTCACGATCAGCAAAAGCTGACATGCCAACAAGTTTGAGAGCTTCTTTCACACGTGCTTGCATCTCTTCTAATGGAATTCCCTTATTTTCCAATCCAAAAGCGACATCGTCTTCAACGGTAGCGCCAACAAATTGATTATCTGGATTTTGAAAAACCATTCCAATTTTCTGACGAATGTTCCACACGTTTTCTTCGGTTAAAAGTTCTCCTTCAACAAATATTTGACCTGATTCAGCAGCCAACAGTCCATCAATTAAACGAACTGTTGTTGATTTTCCTGAACCATTATGCCCAATGATAGACAACCATTCTCCTTGTTTCACGTGAAACGATAAATTATCTAAAGTGTAATTTTCTTGATGATCAGTATATTTGAATGTTAAATTTTTGACGTCAATACTGTTAAATGTCATTTAAATGTGTCCTTAAAGAGGAAGCCTGCCCCTTTGAAATAATCATAACCAGAATAAATTGTGAAAATCAAAGCGACATAAAGTAAAATTGTTCCAATAATTGAAAAATGGAAAAGCAAGAAGATAATTGAAAACATTTGGGTAAATGTTTTGATTTTACCTGGCATAGCAGCTGCTAAAACTGTTCCACCATTTTCAACAAGTAGTAAACGAAGGCCAGTAACTGCCAATTCACGGCAAATGATAATCGCAGCAATCCAAGCAGGAATCATCCCCAATTCAACGAGCATGATAAATGCTGTCATTACTAACATTTTGTCAGCCAGTGGATCTGCGAATTTACCAAAGTTTGTAACAACTTGCCATTTTCTTGCAAGATATCCATCTAAATAATCAGTAATACTTGCCAATGCAAAAACTACTGCTGCAACCGCATGACCTGCAGTATTATTCCAGATACATAGAATTAAAATAAATACTGGAATCAAGACAATACGACCTAATGTTAACAAATTAGGAATGTTTTCTTTTTTTGTAAAATCTATTTTCATTTTCCTACCTTACTGAATGTTAATTGTAATATAGCTTAATGTTGTGCTTGTCAAAGCTGATGTATCAACCGCTTGACCATTGATTGAAACTGTAACCCCTGCAGTCACCCCAAGTGTAATCACAGATGTTTTTGTACCTGCAGGAAGTGTTGCTGAATAGCTTGAAACTCCCGTTGAAGAAAGAAGCGTTCCAGCATCACCAGCTTCTGAATTACTTACAGAAACCCAGCTGCTATCTGCACCAGACAAACTAATGTCGACAGTCAAACTGTCTGTAACATTTGATAGATTAACCGTTAAGTTGCTTCCGCCTCCCTCAGTTTCCATCTTCAGTGCCTTTTCATCAGATGAAGATGATTCACTTGTTGAAGATGAACTTTCTGTTGTTGAAGAACTGCTTGAAGCAGATGAACTGTGAACAACAGAATAAGTTGGATTTGAACGGTTACTGTCGCTTTGAAGCTGTGTCCAAGTCACAAAAGAAACAAAAGCTAAAATACCCAAAGCAACTAAACAAAGCAAAATAATTGGAAGATAAGATGCTGTTGTTTCTGAACTCTTATAACGACTTGAACGCGAACCAACACCAAAATCATCCGTTTGTTCAACTTTTGACTTAGGAGCCTGTTTCTTCACTTGTTGCTCTGCTTTTTTATGACTCGGTACAATTGTAATTCTTTCGTCATCCTTGACAGTTGGTTCTTCTTTAGCTGCTTTCTCATCTAATTCAGCCACTTGTTCTCGATAGCGCTTTAATAGTTCAGCTGCATCAACTTCAACCAACTCTGCATATTGTTGAAGATATGTTTCAACTTCATCCTTAGGAATTAATTTAAATTTTTCTAGCTCTAATGCTAAAAGATGTGGTGAAGGAATTGCTGTTTTTTCTTCGACATCTTCTAGTGTCAAATTTTTGGCATTACGACCTTTTCTTAAGATCTCACCAATTGTTTCTTCTCTCATACAAGGTTTCCTTTAATAAAATATAATCAGATTTATTATAGCAAATTTTGACAAGTATTTCGATTTTATTTTGGTAGGATTGTGAATTCTGTCGCATCTGATTGCGTTAAGAAATCAATTCCTGTTTTAAGAACTTCTTCAAAACTTAAAGTCCTTAAAATTTTAGGTACGGCTAAGTAAGTTTCGTCATCAGATAAATGGTTTATAAATTGAGTTGACATATTGTCAATTGAATCCATACTCTTGAAAAAGTCTCCATAAAGCTCTTTTTTTACAATTTCAAAATGTTCCTCTGATAAGTCATCCAAATCATCAGACATTACAACTTTATCTAAATATTGTCGAA
Organism: Streptococcus sp. UBA4344; assembly: GCF_002393675.1. NCBI lineage: Bacteria > Bacillati > Bacillota > Bacilli > Lactobacillales > Streptococcaceae > Streptococcus > Streptococcus sp. UBA4344. The sequence continues at coordinate 34,546 of NZ_DGTE01000037.1, read as the reverse complement.
TATTAGTAGCCATAGCAATTGGTACTGAAGTGTCTAAAGAAATAACCAAAAATTGGAATTGTTGATAGACTTCAATTTCAAAATCAAATGAATCATCAATTTGACCACTTTCGTAGAGTTCTTGATAACGTTTTGATGTCCATCCTAAAATCATGGCAAAGAATATTCTCAAAGATAGTTCTTGACGTAATGTAGAAGCCCCCTCAACTAAAGCTGGACCTCTTAATCCAATAGCTAATTTTGGTTGAGTCACTTCCATTTGAACAGCTGTTTTAGGGACAACAGGTTCATAGATTAATTCTTGACGATCAAGATCATGAGATACACAACTTTTATCTTTTTGACTCTCTTTAATTTGGTTAAAGATATCATCCTTATCAAAATTACCAACAACCAATAGCGTCATTTCTCGCGGTGAATAAAAAACATCATGATTTTCTTTTAAATCTTCTACAGAAATCCTAGCAATACTTTCCTGAGTCCCAGCAATATCTCTAGCAAGAGCTGTTTTAGGGTACAAATTTTCAAGAACTCCTTGATACAGACGATAATCAGCATCATCCTGATACATATCAATCTCTTGTTCAATAATAGACTTCTCTCGTTCAATTGACTCTTCTGTAAAGGCTGTATCTGCTACAAAATGTTGCAACAAATCTAAATTTTCTTTTAAATGATCAACCGTCGAAAAATAGAAACATGTCTTATCAAAAGTTGTAAAGGCGTTACTGTTAGCGCCTGCGTTAGTAAATAATTCAGATACATCTTGTCCATTTTCCAACTCAAACAACTTATGCTCTAAGAAATGAGCAATGCCTTCTTCATATACTTTTACACTTTCATCTATTGTAAACTTGTTGTCAAGGGAACCAAAATTGACAACTAACATACCACAACTTTCTTGAAAATCGGTCTTAGGAATTAAAAAAACTTTCAAGCCGTTTTCTAATACGGCAGTATACAAATTTTCACCAATTTCAGGGAAAACTTTTTCAACTAATTTTGTCATTTACTTTCCCTCCAAAAAATATAGTGCTTGTAATTTGATTTTTCTTGTCAATTGAAGAATGTCTGCTTTACTAACTTTGTCAATGTTGTCAATCATATCATCAACGCTATAGTGATTCTTCAAATATTGGCTATTATAGCTGCGTTCAATCAATACTTTAGGAGAATCTTCAGCTAGTTTTAAATTAACCTGCAGCATTTTTTTCGTTTGTTTTAGAAGTGCTTCAGAGAAACGTCCTGACTTAATCGTTGAAAATTCTTTGTTAATTAGTTGCATCGCACGATTACGATTTTTCTTGTCAATTCCAGCGTAAACATTCAGTAAACCTGTAAAGATATCAAAGTGACTTCCAATGGTATACGCAAGACCTTCTTTCTCGCGAACCTCTGTAAATAAACGTGAATGCGCAAAACCTCCAAATAAGCCATTAAAGATAAGCAGTGTAAAGTAATCCTTGTCACCATACCGAGTTGGGAAAGAATATCCCAACTGTAAAACCGATTGATTAACTTCTCTATGCTCTAATTTTTCCTGAACAATATTATTAAAGTCTTGTTGGTAGTCAAATACTAAACCTTTGTGACGATCTTCGAAAGGAAATCGATTAAATAATTGCAGCATGCGATAATCATCAAATTCCCCTAATAAAAAGATATCTAGGCGGTCTTCTCGAAGCATCTTTTGAAATTCTTGGAAAGCAGTATAAGAATTTTCAGTAGCTGCTAACTCTGCTGTTCCATATTTTGAAGTTTGAAAAGCTGGATTCGTAAAGAAAAGTTTTTTAAGACCTAATTCACTACTGTAAAAACTATCGTCCTTATCAGCTTTTAAATAATTAATTAAGTTTGCTTGCTCAAGTTCAAATAACTTAGATTGATACTGTTCAACTGTTACAAGTGGTGAAAAAAGGACTTGATACAAAAACTCAATGACTTCTTCCAAGAGGTTTTCTTTAGTCATCACATACTGATTCTTCATGAAGGCTAATTCAATATCGACAATATGAACCAATCCTTTTGTTGATACTTTAGTTGACAAAGTTGCTCCATAAAGACTTGCCAAACGCTCTCTAAATCGTTGAGCAGTTGGATATTTCTCATTGGCAGTTGCTAAAATTTGAGCCACTAAAACACGTCGTGCTACCGTTTTTTGATTAAAATCTCCAGAAAACCGAAAAGTAATATGGTTCATTTTGAATTTTTCATTTTTGATTAGATGTAACTCAACACCATCAACTATTTTCATTACAAATTCCTTACTAAAAACACTTTATTAGCTAAAATTATACCACGTTTATGTTATAATTACTTGAATTATAAAATGGAGAAAACGATGGAATACAAATTATTTGATGACTATATTACCCTACAAGCTTTACTAAAAGAACTGGGGATTATCCAAAGCGGTGGTGCTATCAAAGCTTATTTAGCAGAAACAACCGTTCTCTTCAATGGCGAAGACGAGAAACGCCGCGGTAAAAAAATTCGTATTGGTGATGTTGTAAGCATTCCAGAGGAAAGTATCATTATTGATATTATCGCACCAACAGACAAAGAAAAAGAAGAGCACCTTGAAGCCATGGCTGAAAAAGCCCGTGTTGCTGCAATTGTTAAAGAATTAAACGCTAAAAATAAAAAAGATAAGAAACAAAGTCAGCCTAAAAAGCAAGTTAAAACAAACAAAGAACGCAAACCCGTTCGTTTCCCAGGAACTTAAATATGTGGATTCAAAAAATAGCGTTAAAAAATTATCGTAATTATTTAACTAATGAGCTTGAATTTTCCCCTGGACTTAATGTTTTTATTGGAAAAAACGCCCAAGGAAAAACTAATTTCTTAGAAGCTATTTATTTCTTATCTTTAACACGCAGCCATCGCACACGTACAGACAAAGAGCTAATTCACTTTCAAGAAAAAGAACTTCGGGTTTCAGGAATATTACAACGCTCAAGTGGTATGGTACCTTTAGAAATCGACCTATCAAGCAAAGGACGAGTCACTAAAGTTAATCACCTCAAACAGGCCAAATTATCTGATTATGTTGGTGTTATGACAGTAGTATTATTTGCACCTGAAGATTTGCAACTCATTAAAGGAGCACCTAGTCTCCGTCGAAAATTTATTGATATTGATTTAGGGCAAATCAAGCCTGTTTACCTGTCTGATTTATCTAATTATAACCATGTCCTCAAGCAACGTAACACCTACCTAAAAACAGCTGAAAAAGTTGATGTCAACTTTCTAGCAGTTCTTGATGAGCAATTAGCTGATTTTGGTAGTCGTGTAATGGAACATCGATTAGACTTTATTTCCAATTTAGAAAAGGAAGCTGACCGATATCACTATGCTATTTCTAATAAACTAGAGCATTTAAAGATTCATTATCTATCATCTATTCCCTTTCAGGACAAAGCTGAAATCAAAAAACAATTTTTAAAAGCTTTGGAAAAGAATCGCAAACGTGATATTTTCAAAAAAAATACCGGCGCAGGTCCTCATCGTGATGATTTAGAATTTTTCATCAATGACATGTCTGCTCATTTTGGTAGCCAAGGACAACACCGTAGCTTGATTTTATCTCTTAAAATGGCTGAGATTGAACTTATCAAGAATGTCACTGGTGATTACCCAATCCTTCTTCTTGATGACGTTATGAGTGAACTAGATAACTACCGACAAACAGAGTTATTAAAAATGATTATTGCTAAAAATGTTCAAACCTTTATCACAACAACAAGTCTTGAACATTTATCACAACTTCCAGAAGAGTTGAAAATTTTCACTGTTAATCAAGGAAATATTGAAGAAAACTAAAAAAGCTGGCAAAAGCCAGCTCTTTTTATGTTTACAATTAAATTGACACTACTGTCAATGATAATTAGTAAGATTTAACAATTCCTAGTAAGACTGCACCAAGAACAAAGCATGCAATACCAATTGCCAACCAGCGCATTTCTTTGCGTGTTTTTGTTTCACCCAAGAAGAGGATACCACCCATAATAGAAATAATAACACCTAATTGTGAGAAACTAAAGGCAATAGCAAGACCTGCTTTTGCAGCTGCAAGAAGCATGAAGATGTTACCAACACCCCACATCAAACCAACGATTGCGTTTTTGATAACAACTGTTTCAAATTTAACGTTAAATTTCATGAACATAGCAGCACCAAGTACCATACCTACGGCCATTGGGAAGATAACAGCTAAAGCATCGAATTTCATGATGTTGTTAAATAGAATAGTGTAAGAAAGGTAACCAACTGTTGAGTAAGTCAAAGCACGGAAACCTTTACCAAAGTCAGTAAGTTCGCTAGTTTCAACTTTTTCAGCATCTCGTTTACTTGTAAAATAGAATCCGATAACCAAAAGAAGCAAAGCAATAATACCAAGTGTGTATTGAACTGGTTTGCTCCATTCACCAAATACAATGGCACCAATCAAGCTACCAAATACAAGTTGAGCACCACTTGACAATGGGTTACCTACTGAAACACCCATGTATTGCATTGCGCGGAATTGACCGTTTTGACCCATAGACCAAAGCATACCACCAATAATCCCGACAACCCAAAGTGATACTGACATTTCTGGTTGAACAAACAACCATACAACAAAGGCAAATAAAAGCGCCCCTAAAGTCATTCCTAATGTTTGTTGATCTGGTTTACCTCCAATTTTGTTGCTGACAAACCCGATACTTCCCCATGCTACCATGGGAATTAATGCAAATAAAATACCCTGCATTTTTTCTCCTTTACGATATGTTTTACAGATTAGTAAACGTTGTTTACACTGTTGTAAATATATAATTAACTATTCGCTTTTTATGAAAACGCTTTTTCAGAAAAGTAAAAGAAAATTTCATGTTTTTTGCGAACATAGTTACATATTCTACCATACAACCCACCATTTTGTAAAGGCCTACACAAAAAAATCTCTGATAAGTTGGTAAACTTATCAGAGATTTTATATATAACATCAATTTATCTTAGTGTACTGAATAGTTTGGTGCTTCATTTGTAATTTGAACATCGTGTGGGTGACTTTCAATCAAACCAGCTCCTGACATTTCAACAAATTGAGCTTTTTCATGAAGGGCTGTAATATCTTCAGCACCAACATAACCCATACCAGCACGAATACCACCTAGAATTTGGAAGACGATATCAGCTACAGCACCTTTATATGCTACACGACCTTCAATTCCTTCTGGAACAAGTTTGTTAGCTTCATTGACTGATCCTTGGAAGTAACGATCGCTTGAACCTTTCTTCATAGCTGCAATTGATCCCATACCACGGTAAGTTTTAAATTTACGACCTTGGTAGATTTCAGTTTCACCCGGTGCTTCATCTGTACCAGCAAACATAGAACCAAGCATTACAGCATTACCTCCTGCTGCCAAAGCTTTTACGATATCACCTGAGTATTTAATACCACCATCAGCGATGATTGTTTTACCATATTCACGCGCAACAGCTGCAGCATCGTAAATAGCTGTAATTTGAGGAACACCAACACCTGCTACAACACGTGTTGTACAGATTGAACCAGGACCAATTCCGACTTTAACAACGTCTACACCTGCTTCATAAAGAGCACGAGCACCTTCCGCAGTTGCTACATTACCAGCAATCAATGTACGTTCTGGGAAGTGTTGACGAATTTCAGCAATTTTACGTAGAACACCAGCTGAGTGACCGTGTGCAGTATCGATAACAATAGCGTCTGCTCCAGCTTCAAACAAAGCTTCAGCACGCTCGAATGTATCTGAAGTAACACCGACAGCACCTGCAACCAAAAGACGACCGAATTCATCTTTAGCAGCATTAGGGAATTCAATAACTTTTTCAATATCTTTGATAGTGATAAGACCTGACAAACGTCCAGCTTCATCAACCAAAGGCAATTTTTCAATACGGTGTTCGTGAAGGATACGTTCAGCAGTTTCCAAATCAGTTCCAACAGGAGCTGTTACCAATTCTTCACTTGTCATATGTGCAGAAATTGGAGCATGGTAATCTGAGATGAAGCGCATATCACGGTTTGTGATAATCCCTACCAATTTACGATTTTCAAGAGTTTCAACAATTGGAACACCACTGATGCGGTAACGTTGCATCAATTCTTCTGCTTCAGAAACAGAATGTTTAGGTGTTAAGAAGAAAGGATCAATGATAACACCGTTTTCTGAACGTTTTACTTTACGGATTTCTTCTGCTTGTTCTTGAATTGACATATTTTTGTGAACAACACCAAGACCACCCGCACGTGCAATAGCAATTGCCATTTTACTGTCAGTAACAGTATCCATAGCCGCTGTCACGATAGGAATGTTCAATGTCAAATTTTTTGCAAGTTTTGTTTGCATGTTAACTTCGTTTGGAAGAACATGACTTTCAGCAGGAATGAGTAGTACGTCATCAAAAGTGTAACCTTTTTTCAAAAATTTAGTGTCCCAATTTGACATTAAATAACCCTCTTTTCTATGTATTTGTAGGGATTTTTTAACCCCAGCTAATTTTTTATTGTTACTATAATAACACGCTCAAATCATTTGTCAATAAATTAAATTCAATTTTTTTCCAAAAATTCTTTCCTATATTAGACTGATTATTTGTGCAATTCTCATTTAAAACAAATGTTACTAATTATCAAAAAAACTCCAAGGCTTTTGCCTTAGAGTTTTATCAATTTTAGAAGTAGTTAATACCCATAGCTGCTTTAACTTCAGCAAGAGTTTGCCCCGCAACTTCACGAGCTGCTTCACTTCCTTTTTCGAGCATACGGAATACTTCACCCATGTCTTTTGCATATTCTAAACGACGTTCACGAATTGGCGCCAATTCACGTTCAAGAATCTCAAGCAAGTAACGTTTTGTTTTTACATCACCAAGACCACCACGTTGGTAATGTTCTTTCATAGCAGCAATCTCTGCTTGATCTTCTTCACGTCCAAAAATATCAAGGTAGTGGAAAACCATGTTTCCTTCAATTTGTCCTGGATCTTCAACACGGATATGATTAGGATCTGTGTACATGCTCATTACTTTTTTACGAACAGTATCAGCATCATCAGACAAATAGATACCATTTCCAAGAGATTTAGACATTTTCGCATTACCATCTAGCCCTGGCAAACGACCAGCTGCTTCATTTTTAGGGAAAATTCCTTCTGGTTCAACCAAAACATCTGTTTTATAAGTGTGATTGAAGCTACGTACAATTTCACGTGTTTGTTCAATCATTGGTTTTTGGTCATTTCCAACTGGCACATAATTAGCTTTAAAAGCTGTAATATCTGCTGCCTGAGAAATTGGGTAAACCAAGAATCCTGTTGGAATTGAGCTACCAAAACCTTTTTGAGCAATTTCTGTTTTAACTGTAGGATTGCGTTCCAAACGTGACAATGATACCAAGTTCATGTAGTACATTGTCAACTCAGCCAACTCAGGAATCTGACTTTGAATGAAAATCGTAGATTTGGCTGGATCAAGTCCTACTGACAGGTAGTCCAATGCAACATTTCCAACTGATTCTCTGATAATTTCAGACTCTTTAGCATGGTCTGTCAAAGCTTGTTGGTCTGCTAAGAAAACAAACATATCATATTTGTCTTCATTTTGTAGAAGTACACGATTTTTTAGACTTCCAACATAGTGTCCTAGGTGCAATTTCCCTGTTGGACGGTCACCTGTTAAAATAATTGGTTTTGCCATTTTATCACCTCAAAATTAATTTCAAAAATAAAACACCCACACGTCGTAAAACGACGTGAGGGCGTTATCAATACGCGGTACCACCTCAATTGATAGGAGAATCCTACCATCTCTTTACCACTATAATAAAAATTTACACGATAAATGTAAAGATTATTCTTTTTAACCATCAGCCCATTCATGTAAGGTTACTACTGATTCCCAGCACCATCAGCTCTCTAAAAGTACGCGTTTACATTACTCTTCTGAATCTCCTTCATTTTATGAAATTATAGCCTCTTTGTCAAGCTAACACCACCTTTTCTCCTAAATCATCCCTATCAATAAAATAGAATAATTATACATTTCGTTTCTTAATTAAATTAGAAAATGAGAAATTCCTTTTTACCAGCAAAAATCTTGACGATAAAGGGCTTCTTTGCCATAATATAATCGTTTGTTATAAAAAAGAGGACTACATATGAAGAAAAAACTAATTGATTTTGGGCTCGTAACTGCTGGAGCCTTTATTGCTGCTGTTGGCTTTAACAGTTTTTTCCTTGAAAACCATATTGCTTCTGGTGGTGTTGTTGGATTAGCTGTTAGTTTGAAGGCTTTATTCGGGTGGAATCCTGGTAATTTCGTTATGATTACCAACGTTCCATTGCTATTAGCTTGTTTTCTTTTTCTAGGAAAAGAGACATTTTTTAAGACTATCTATGGCTCTTGGATTTATTCTATTTTTGTTAAATTAACAGAAGGTTTGCCAAATTTGACTCATAATCCACTTCTTGCTGCTTTATTTGGTGGCATCATTTGTGGATTTGGTTTGGGAGTTGTTTTCTGGGGAAATTCTTCAACTGGTGGTACAGGTATCATCACACAAATTCTCCATAAATACACTCCACTCCCACTAGCTGTTGCCATGACAATCGTTGATGGTTGTAGTGTAGCTATGGGATTTGTTGCTTTTGATGTTGACACAGTCATGTACTCAATTATTGGTTTGTTAGTCATCGGTTATGTTGTTAATAGTATGCAAATTGGTGTCACTTCATCGCGCAACATCATGATTATTTCACCACAAAATGCTTTAATAAAAGATTATATCTCAACACAAGCTGACCGAGGGGTAACAGAAATTCCTGTTACTGGTGGTTTTTCAGGTGACCATCAAACAATGTTGATGACAACTGTCTCACGCCAAGAGGTTCCTCGTTTAGAAAAAAATATTCAAAAAATCGACAAAACTGCATTTATCGTTGTTATGCCTGCTACACAAGTTATGGGACGTGGCTTCAGCCTCAAAAAATACTATAAACTTGATGAAAAAGATGCCATTTTACCAATGTAACCCAAACGTAACTCAAAGCCCCACTTCTCTAATTGAAAATTGGGGCTTTTTCATGTACAATGAGCTTATAGATAAATATTATGAGGTGAAAAATTGCTTACAGTTTCTGATGTATCACTACGTTTCAGCGATAGAAAACTGTTTGATGAAGTTAACATCAACTTTACAGCTGGAAATACCTATGGTTTGATCGGTGCCAACGGTGCAGGAAAATCTACATTCTTGAAAATCTTGGCTGGAGATATCGAACCAACAACAGGTCATGTTTCCCTTGGACCAGATGAACGTTTATCAGTTCTTCGTCAAAATCACTTTGACTACGAAGAAGAACGTGCCATCGACGTTGTTATCATGGGGAATGAACGCCTTTATAACATTATGAAAGAAAAAGATGCTATCTACATGAAACCTGATTTTTCAGATGAAGATGGTGTCCGCGCAGCAGAATTAGAAAGCGAATTTGCTGAGCTTGGCGGTTGGGAAGCAGAGAGTGAAGCTTCACAATTGCTTCAAAACCTTAATATTCCAGAAGACCTTCACTACCAAAATATGAGTGAACTTGCTAATGGTGATAAGGTGAAAGTCCTTCTTGCCAAAGCTCTTTTTGGTAAACCAGATGTTCTTCTTCTTGACGAACCAACCAATGGTCTTGATATCCAATCAATTTCTTGGCTTGAAGACTTCTTGATTGACTTTGAAAATACTGTTATCGTTGTATCCCATGACCGTCACTTCTTGAACAAAGTATGTACACACATGGCCGACCTTGATTTTGGTAAAATCAAACTTTACGTTGGTAACTACGATTTCTGGAAACAATCTTCTGAACTTGCTGCTCGTTTGCAAGCTGACCGCAATGCCAAAGCAGAAGAAAAAATCAAAGAATTACAAGAATTCGTTGCTCGTTTCTCTGCCAATGCTTCAAAATCAAAACAAGCTACTTCTCGTAAAAAAATGCTTGATAAAATTGAAATTGAAGAGATTGTTCCATCAAGTCGTAAATACCCATTCATCAACTTTAAAGCTGAGCGTGAGCTTGGTAAAGACCTTCTAACAGTTGAAAACCTATCTGTAAAAATCGATGGTGAAACTGTTCTTGATAATATCAGTTTTATCTTACGTCCAGGTGATAAAACAGCCTTTATCGGACAAAACGACATTCAAACAACAGCTCTTATCCGTGCTTTGATGGATGATATCGAGTACGAAGGAACAATCAAATGGGGTGTCACAACAAGTCGCTCTTATCTTCCTAAAGATAATTCACGTGATTTTGCATCTGGTGAATCAATCCTTGAATGGCTTCGTCAATTTGCTGCTAAAGAAGAAGACGATAACACATTCCTTCGAGGATTCCTTGGTCGTATGCTCTTCTCTGGAGATGAAGTTAACAAATCTGTTAGCGTCCTTTCAGGGGGAGAAAAAGTGCGCGTGATGCTTTCTAAACTGATGCTTCTCAAATCAAATGTTCTTATCCTTGATGATCCAACAAATCACTTAGATTTGGAATCAATCTCAAGCTTGAACGATGGATTGAAAGATTTCAAAGAATCTATCATCTTTGCTAGTCACGACCACGAATTCATCCAAACTTTAGCTAATCACATCGTTGTTATTTCTAAAAATGGGGTCATTGACCGTATTGACGAAACATACGATGAATTTCTTGAAAATGAAGAAGTTCAAGCAAAAGTTAAAGAACTTTGGAAAGACTAATCATTCTGTCATAGTTTACTGTGACGTTTACAATACTTTACATTATAGAAAAGAAACAGGTTGGGATTTTTATCTCAACCTGTCTTACTAACATTATGAAATTAAAATCTTTTAAACTAACAAATAATATCATTTACTACCTAACAGCATTCTGTTTGCCTTTTGTCATCTTATTTTTAGCTCTTTTAGCTGAAGATATTACCCTTAACGGTGAAACGACTATTTTAGCTAGTGATGGTTTTCATCAATATGTTATTTTTGCTGAAAATTTACGAAACATCTTACATGGTTCAGATAGTCTATTTTATACTTTTACAAGTGGACTCGGTTTAAATTTTTATGCTCTAATTAGTTATTATCTTGGAAGTTTCTTCTCACCTTTGGTCTACTTCTTTAGCTTAAAGAGCATGCCAGATGCTATTTATCTCTTTACTTTATTAAAAGTTGCCTGCATGGGGTTATCTAGTTTCTATAGTCTTCGTCAACTTTATCCAAAGGTATTAAAACCATTTACCGTTATTCTGTCAACCTCATATGCTCTAATGAGCTTTGCCATTAGTCAGATTGAAATCAACATGTGGTTAGACGTTTTTATCCTCTTACCTCTAATCATTCTTGGACTTCATCGACTACTAAATCAGAAAAAATTTGTCCTATATTACATTACCTTAACCATTCTCTTTATCCAAAATTACTACTTTGGTTTTATGGTTGCCATTTTCCTTGTCCTTTATTTTCACGTTCAAGTAAGCAAAGAAAAGCACTGGAAAACGATTGGACGTCAATTTATAGACTTTACAATTGTGTCAATCTTAGCTGGACTATCTAGCTGTGTAATGCTCTTGCCAACTTACCTAGACCTATCAACACATGGGGAGAAATTTTCTACCTTTACAGAATGGTTTACAGAAAATTCATGGTTTCTTGATTTATTTGCCAAAAACTTTGTTGGCTCTTATGACACAACTAAATTTGGCTCAATTCCTATGATTTATGTGGGAATTTTCCCTCTAATTTTGGCCATTATCTTCTTTACAATCAAGTCAATCAAATGGCAGACACGTTTAGCCTGCAGTGTTGTTTTGCTGCTAATTATCGCAAGTTTTTACCTTGAACCTTTAGACTTAATGTGGCAAGGGATGCATTCACCAAATATGTTCCTTCACCGTTACTCTTGGACATTTTCAATAATCATTATTCTTCTAGCAGCAGAAACTTTATCACATCTCAAAGAACTAATTGTTAAACACTATCTTATTGGAATTATTCCTCTAGTAGTTGGATTTTTAGCTACAACACTACTGAAAAGTCACTATCAATTTTTAGAAGCACCACAAATCATTATTACTTTTTCTTTCTTGATGGCTTATGCCATTATATTGACTAGCTACGCTAAGCAGTACTTAACCTTTAATCTATTTGTTAGCTTTACACTTCTCTTTACACTATTTGAAATATCACTGAACACTTATTATCAGATTAACGCACTAAATAATGAATGGGTATTTCCATCACGTCAAAGTTATGAACTTCATTTAACAGATACTGAACAACTCATCCAAAAAGCCAATAAACTTAAAACCACTTTCTATCGTACAGAAGAATTACTTCCTCAAACAGGTAACGATAGCATGAAGTATAATTACCATGGTATTTCCCAATTTTCATCTATTCGAAACACCACTTCTAGCAGTACACTAGATCGCCTAGGATTTAAATCAACAGGAACCAATCTCAATCTTCGTTATCAAAACAATACCTTGTTGATGGATAGTTTATTTGCTGTAAAATATAATCTTTCTGAAACAGATGTCAACAAATTCGGATTTCACTATGTAAGTGACTCTGGCGATACGTCATTATACGAAAATCAATATGCTAGCCAACTCGCTATTTTAACAAATGGCCTTTACAAAGATGTTGACTTCAGTGTCAACACACTTGACAACCAAACCAACTTAATTAACAATTTAACTGGTCTTTCTGAAAGATACTTTACTCGTGTAGCTTCTCAATTAACAGGTGGAGCTAATCTTCTAAACGGCCGTGTAACATCAAGTAATGACGATGAATTAAATGCACATGCCAATTACGATTTAACCGTAGCTCCTAATACTCAACTTTATGTTAGTGTTCCCAATATCACATTTTCTAATGAAAACAGCCAAAAGGTACAAATCACTGTCAACGGTAGAACAGTAGACTATACGACTGATAATGCCTATACTTTCTTTGATCTCGGTTATTTTGAAGATAGTCAAGTTTTACGTGTAACACTTACATTTCCTGAAAACAATCAAGTGTCATTTAATCAACCCAATTTCTATGCACTTGATATAGCAAATTACCAAAAAGCTATGACTATTATTGATAACCAAAATGTTAAAGTAACAACCCATAAAAATACCGTAACAGCTACCTACAAAACTAATAAAACTTCATCACTCTTCTTTACTATTCCATATGATAAAGGGTGGACAGCCACTCAAAATGGACAAAAAATCACCTTATCAAAAGCACAAGACGGCTTTATGAAGGTTGATGTGAAACCAGGAAAAGGAAAAGTTATCCTAACTTATGTTCCAACAGGATTTAAAGAAGGTGTCGTTTTATCACTAATTGGTATCACATTATTTGCAAGCTATAATACCGTCAGAAAACGAAAAAAACAAAAGGAAGTGAGATAAAAAGGGTATAAAAGTTAATTAACGTGTGAACCTACTCAGCAGTGATTGATTGACACTAAAGTCAGTAATCACTGTTTTTTATATTTCCTGACAGAGACCTTTAACAATCCAGATTGTTAAAGTACAAAACCACTGCGTAATACTTATTAAAACTACAGAAAAAGAGGCTAGAACAAATGTTCTAGCCTCTCTGAGTAATAAAAAATCCTAAGTAAAACTTAGGAAGGTGTCTTATCACTCCGGCAGTAGGACTCGAACCTACGACATCATGATTAACAGTCATGCGCTACTACCAACTGAGCTATGCCGGATAAACAAAAAAACTGCTAAGCAGTAGTTTTATAGTCCGTACGGGATTCGAACCCGTGTTACCGCCGTGAAAAGGCGGTGTCTTAACCCCTTGACCAACGGACCAGAAGTTTTAGGATTTTCCCTCAACACTCTTATTATTATACCAGATATTTTTTCTTTGTCTATAGTTTTTTTCAATTTTTTTTACTTTTTTTGAAGTTTTTTGCACTAAATTATCGCCAAAAAATTCAAACAATTTTAACGTGCTAAAAAGCCTTTAACATCAAGCATTTACAGGTGAACTTTCGGTAAAGAAGAAAATTGTTTACTAGTAAAAAAGCAATTTTTTCTTTTACTTATTCTTTACTTTTTAAAAACCAAGCAGGCCAGTGTAAAGTTCGATTTTTAGTTGACAGAAAAGCTGTTATTTTGATAGAATGATTAAGTTGATATGGTCTCATAGCTCAGCTGGATAGAGCATTCGCCTTCTAAGCGAACGGTCGCAGGTTCGAATCCTGCTGGGATCAAATCTTAAACCGGCTTTAGCCGGTTTTTTTTATGTATTAATGTTTCACATGGAACAAAAAAACAGCTCACAAGAACTGCTTTTTTACTTATGATAAGGACTTCCTTGTTGAATCATAAAAGCTCGATAAATTTGTTCTGCTAAAACTAAACGCATCAACTGGTGGGGAAGCGTTAATAAGCCAAAGCTTAACTTAAGATTTGCGCGCTTTTTGACCTTATCAGCTAATCCAAGACTTCCTCCAATAACAAATACAATATCTGAATAGCCCCTCAAAGTAGCATCAGCAATCACCTTGCTAAATTCTTCTGATGGTAGTTGCTTGCCTTCAATCGCTAAAACAATGACATAATCACGATCAGATATCTTGGCTAAAATACGGTCGCCCTCTTTTTCCATAATTTGGTGATTTTGCGCATCACTAGCATTATCTGGTGTTTTTTCATCAGGCAGCTCAACAATTTCAAATTTGGCAAAACGGCTCATACGTTTGCCGTACTCAGCAATACCATCTTTTAGGTATTTTTCCTTTAATTTTCCAACAGCAATAATTTTTACTTTCATGCTTTCTATTCTACCACATATTCACAAGCTTTTCACACATTATCCACATGTTAACAATCTATAAACAGGCTTAATATCGCCATAATTTAGGGATTTTCAATCAAACTTCAAAAGTTTTCCACAACCTGTGGATTACTTTCTTTTTTTGCTCTTTTAAGGTATAATTAAGTCGTTTTTTATATTCTATCTGTAAATTAAAAAGGGAGGTAGAGACGTGAAAAAATTAAAATTTCAAAAAGTCAATTACAAAAAAATGCTTAAACCATTATCGGTTATTTTAATCGGTTTTATTGGAGGGGTCGCCGGAACCTTGCTCATTTTAAATATGGCTGGCATCTCAATCAATAATGTAAGTGGATCAAATACCAAAACCACAACAAGTAAGGTAAGCTATTCAAACTCAAATGATACAACAAAAGCTGTCGAAAAAGTGGGAGAATCAGTTGTATCAGTCATTAATTATCAGTCAAATACAGCATCAAATGATTTATATACTCAAATGTTTGGTGGCAATTTAGATAATAACACTAATAATAATGGCTCAGATAGTGATTTAAGCATCGCTAGTGAAGGTTCTGGGGTGATTTACAAAAAAGATGGCAATTCTGCTTACGTCGTTACTAATAACCACGTTGTCGATGGTGCTAGTCAAATCGAAATCATGCTTTCTGACGGTACAAAAGTAGTCGGTGAATTAGTCGGTGCCGATACATACTCAGATATCGCCGTTGTCAAAATTGCTTCTGATAAAGTCACAACGGTAGCTGAATTTGCTGATTCAGATAAAATTACTGTTGGTGAAACAGCCATTGCTATTGGTAGCCCTCTAGGTACTGATTATGCAAACTCTGTTACGCAAGGTATTGTATCAAGCCTAAGCCGTACGGTAACAATGACAAACGATGATGGAGAAACTATTTCAACTAATGCCATCCAAACAGATGCCGCTATTAACCCTGGTAACTCTGGTGGTGCTTTGATTAACATTGAAGGACAAGTGATTGGTATTAATTCAAGTAAAATTTCTTCTACCTCAGATTCTGGATCAGGTAATTCTGTAGAAGGTATGGGATTTGCTATTCCAGCTAATGATGTGGTTAAAATTATTAATCAATTAGAAGCAAACGGAAAAGTTATCCGTCCAGCACTTGGTATCACAATGGCTAACCTAAGTGATTTGTCAACAACAACAATCAGTCGCCTAAATATTCCAACTAGCGTCACAGCTGGTATCGTCGTTGCTTCAGTTCAATCAGGTATGCCTGCTGAAGGAACACTTAAAAAATACGATGTGATTACAGCTATCGATGATAAAGATGTTTCTTCTATCACAGATCTTCAAAGTGTCCTTTACGGTCATTCAACTGGAGATTCTATCAAGGTAACCTTCTATCGTGGTACTGAAAAGAAAACAGAAACTATTAAACTAACGAAAACAACACAAGACCTCTCTTCATCAAATCAATAATTTAACTAAAAACTAATGAGGCTGAGCTTCTCAGCTTCATTTTTTAAAGGAAAAAACTATGATTGAAACACTTAATCTCATACCTATTGACGATATTGCTCCAAATCCTTACCAACCTCGCTTGAAATTTAAGCAAGAAGAATTAGAAGAACTTTCTCGCTCAATAAAAGCAAACGGCCTCATACAGCCGATAATCGTCCGTAAATCAGATATTTTTGGTTACGAGCTCATTGCAGGAGAAAGACGTCTTAAAGCATCAAAAATGGCTGGTTTAAGCGAAATTCCTGCAATTATAAAAGATATTACTAATAAAGAAAGCATGCAGCTTGCCATTGTCGAAAATTTGCAGCGCTCTGACCTCAATCCTATTGAAGAAGCCAAAGCTTATCAGCAACTCTTAGACAGAAATCAAATGACACATGAAGAACTGGCTCAATTTATGGGAAAATCTCGCCCCTACATTACCAATTGCTTGCGCTTATTAAATCTGCCTCAAAGTATTTCTAAAGCCGTCGAAAAAGGTGAACTTTCCCAAGGACACGCGCGCGTGCTACTGACACTCAAAGAAGAAAAAGAGCAGGAGAAGTGGTACCAAAAAATAATAATTGAAGAAATTAGTGTTCGCAAATTAGAACAATTGGTAAAATCCAGTAAAAAGAAAAAAACTTCTCCCAAAACCAATAAAAAAAATATTTTTATTCGTCATCAGGAAGAAGAATTATCAAAATTATTAGGTCTTCCTGTCACCTTATCCCTTTCTAAAAGTGGCTTTAAAGGTGACCTACAATTACATTTTCAGTCTGAAGAAGACTTTAACAGAATTATCAACAGGCTAAAATAGCCTGTGAATTTCGATTTTACATTTTCAGAGTTTTCCACAACAAAAATAGGCTAAAATCACTGATTTTAGGCCTTTTCTTATGTTATCCACACCTTGTGGATAACTTTTATAAACAGTGTGGATTTTTTATTTTCAACATTGTGGAAAACTTTATTGTTTTATGTTAAAATAATCTATGAATTATCCACAAAAAGGAAATGACTATGACTGAAAATGAACAAATTTTTTGGAATAGGGTCCTTGAACTGGCGAAAAGTCAACTAAAACAAGCAACATATGAATTTTTTGTTTTAGACGCTCGGTTGATTCAAATTGAGCAAAATACGGCGACAATTTACCTGGATCCTATGAAAGAACTGTTTTGGGATAAAAATTTAAAACCAATCATTTTAACGGCTGGTTTTGAGGTTTATAATGCTGAAATTGTAGTCAACTATGTCTTTGAAGAAGATTTAGCAAAACAGACAGTAGCAGAACCGACATCTCAAGTTCTCCAAACACCACAAAAGAACAACTTGCCACAGGTTGATTCAGACTTGAACACAAAGTATACTTTTGACAACTTTGTCCAAGGTGATGAAAACCGTTGGGCCTTTTCTGCGTCTTATGCCGTTGCTGACGCACCCGGTACAACTTACAACCCCTTGTTTATCTGGGGTGGACCCGGACTTGGAAAAACCCATTTGCTTAATGCCATTGGTAATGCGGTATTGCAAAACAACCCTAAAGCGCGTGTGAAATACATCACTGCGGAAAATTTTATCAATGAATTTGTCATCCATATTCGTTTAGACACTATGGAAGAATTAAAAGAAAAATTCCGTAATCTTGATGTTTTGCTAATCGATGATATCCAATCATTAGCTAAAAAAACATTATCTGGTACACAAGAAGAGTTTTTCAATACCTTTAATGCACTTTACGATAATAACAAACAAATCGTACTGACCAGTGACCGCACACCAGATCATCTCGATAACCTCGAACAACGTCTGGTCACGCGCTTCAAGTGGGGCTTAACCATCAATATCACACCACCTGATTTTGAAACACGTGTGGCTATTTTGACTAATAAAACACAAGAGTACGATTATATTTTCCCTCAAGATACTATCGAATATCTCGCTGGGCAATTTGACTCTAACGTACGTGATCTAGAAGGAGCTTTAAAAGACATTAGCCTTGTAGCAAGTATTAAAAAAGTTCAAACGATTACCGTAGATATTGCAGCAGAAGCCATTCGTGCACGTAAGCAAGATGGTCCAAAAATGACTGTTATCCCAATTGACGAAATTCAAAGTCAAGTTGGTAAATTTTACGGTGTTACTGTCAAAGAAATCAAGGCAACTAAACGTACCCAAGATATCGTTTTGGCACGTCAGGTAGCTATGTATTTGGCACGTGAAATGACAGATAACTCACTTCCAAAAATCGGAAAAGAATTTGGTGGACGTGATCACTCAACCGTTCTACATGCCTACAACAAAATCAAAAATATGTTGGCTCAAGACGATAGTTTGCGAATCGAAATTGAAACCATCAAAAACAAGATTAAGTAGGACTTGTGGATAAGTGATAGAAAACAATGCAATTTATCCACAAGTTGTTAACAACTCTTGCTCTGTGATTTTTCAGGCGTTTTGAGAGTTATCAACAGTTTAAACAAGACCTACTACTACTACTAACTTAATACTTATAAAATAAAGGAGTTATCTCATGATAAAGTTCTCAATTAATAAATCCTTCTTTCTTCAAGCATTGAATGCAACCAAGAGAGCAATCTCTTCAAAGAATGCTATTCCAGTTTTATCTACTATCAAAATTGAAGTTCAAAATAGTAACATTACCTTAACAGGTTCTAATGGACAAATTTCAATCGAAAATACTATTCCAACTTCTAATGAAAATGCAGGTCTTTTGATTACTTCACCCGGTGCAGTACTATTAGAAGCAAATTTCTTTATTAATATTGTCTCAAGTCTTCCAGATGTTACTTTAGATTTTGAAGAAATTGAGCATCATCAAATCGTATTGACAAGTGGTAAATCAGAAATTACCTTAAAAGGTAAAGACGTAGATCTTTACCCACGTCTTCAAGAAATGGAAACTGAAAATCCATTAGTTTTGGAAACAAAATTATTGAAATCTATTATCACTGAAACTGCCTTTGCAGCCAGTCTTCAAGAAAGTCGTCCAATTTTGACTGGTGTTCATATGGTACTTAGTGATCATAAAGATTTTAAAGCAGTCGCAACTGACTCACACCGTATGAGTCAACGTAGATTGACTTTAGAAAATACGTCAAATGACTTTAATGTTGTTATTCCAAGTAAATCATTACGTGAATTTGCAGCAGTCTTTACAGATGATATTGAAACTGTTGAAGTATTCTTTTCAGACAGCCAAATGCTTTTCCGCAGTGATTACATTAGTTTCTATACACGTCTTCTAGAAGGAAATTATCCTGATACAGATCGTCTATTGACAAACTCATTTGAAACAGAAGTAACGTTCAATACAGTTGCTCTTCGTTCAGCAATGGAACGTGCTCACTTGATTTCAAATGCTACTCAAAACGGAACTGTAAAACTTGAAATTGTTAATAATAATGTATCAGCTCACGTTAACTCTCCTGAAGTTGGTAAAGTAAACGAAGAGTTGGATATTATTGACCAATCAGGAAGTGACTTAACCATTAGTTTTAACCCAACTTACTTGATTGAAGCTCTTAAAGCTTTGAAGAGCGAAACAGTTGTTATCCGTTTCATTTCTCCAGTACGTCCATTTACATTAATGCCAGGTGATGATGCTGAAAACTTTATCCAATTGATTACACCTGTTCGTACAAACTAAAAATCTTTAAGGAAACTTTAAGGATGAATTCGTATACTATAATCATCCTAAAACTTTTCTTTTTCATAATCTCCAGCAAGGGCACCGTCTATACAGTGCTCTTGCTTTTTATGTTATAATATCTTTTGATATGACACTTTATATTATTGCTAATCCTCATTCAGGAAATCGTAGTGCCAAAGATGTTATTACAACGTTGAAACATAAGCTAAATCAAGAGATAGCTGTTTTTCTAACGCGATATCCAGATGATGAAGAAAATCAAGTTAAACACGTTTTAGAAACATTTCAGTGTAATCAAGATAGGTTATTAGTTCTAGGTGGTGATGGCACCTTATCAAAGGTCTTATATTATTGGCCAGCTGACTTTCCTTTTGCTTATTACCCAATTGGTTCTGGAAATGATTTTGCGCGTGCTCTTGGGTTGAAAAAAGATTTTACACGTCTTATTGAGTCTACTAAGCAAGAACCAAAAGAAATTACGGTTTATACTTATCAGAATGGATTGGTCTTAAACAGTTTGGATCTTGGTTTTGCTTCTTGGGTTATTAACCATGTTGAACAGTCACAACTAAAAGCTAGACTTAATAAATATCATTTGGGAAAATTGACTTATATCATAACAGCCATTCAATGTTTGATTAAAAAGCCTGCTTTGGCTTCGCTTTGTTTGGAGACTGAGTCAGGAGAATTGGTTGAGGTCAATAATCATTTTTTCTTTTCACTTGCCAATAATACTTATTTTGGTGGTGGTGTGATGATTTGGCCACATGCGACAGCTTATTCAGAACAATTAGATTGTGTTTATGCTAAGGGTGAGACTTTATGGGAACGCGTGTTAGTTTTATTAAGTCTTGTTTTTAAAATTCATGAATACTCACCTTATCTGCAGCATCAGTCGTATAAAGAGGTGACCATTAGGACACCTGAAAAAAGTTTAGTAGAGATTGATGGTGAAATCGTGTCATTGGATGAAGTGACACTAACACCTCAAAAGCGTTATATTTATCTGTAAAGGAGAAATCATGTACGAAATTGGAAGTCTTGTTGAAATGAAGAAACCTCATGCTTGTACCGTTAAGGCAACTGGTAAAAAGGCAAATGAGTGGGAAGTGATTCGCATTGGAGCTGATATTAAAATTCGTTGCACTAACTGTGATCACGTTGTCATGATGAGTCGTCATGATTTTGAACGTAAGTTGAAGAAAGTATTATAATATTTAATTACAATTAATTAATTTTGAAAAAATATTATATTCAGTGCAACCTTAGAAAGCTTAATTTATTAAGCTTTCTTTATTTTTAGCAACTACTAATTGCAGCTTAAAGTGCTAGTCTTTAAAATAAAAAATGCCTATACTAACATAAAAAAAGCATGGGTGGTTATTTATTATGTTTATTAATCTAATTAAGTTGTCTCCTTTATTCAACTCAATTCTTGTTACTGCATTATTTTTAATTTTAGGGGAAATAGTATCGTTTTTTAATCTTCCTACCCCAATATATGAATTTATTCTTCTTGTGGTTTATCTAAGTTTTGCTTACTTTTTTACTAAAAAAATTAATAGACAATCTTTAAAAGGATGGGAATTAAAGATTTCTAAGCAATCATTTAAGGGGTTTAGTATAAGCTTGGTGGTAACCTCATTTATTATTATTTTCGCAACAATTCTTTCTCAGTCTTTATTTCATGATGAAATTATTAAGTTAAGAGGAACGGTTAATTTTATTACGATAACAGTAACGTTACTATTATTTTTTATTGAATCTTTTATTAAGCAAGGATTTCCAGAGGAATTAATTTTTAGAGGGTATATGGTCCAAAGTTTGCGAAAAAAATATAACATTTTCCAAACAATGTTACTTTCTGTTGGATTATTTTCTTTAATGCATGCTATTCATATATTTATGGATGGATTATTTTATGGTATATTAACAATGTTTTATGCCTTTAGTTTTGCATGCTTAGCTTATTTATTGAAGTCTGTGTTTAATACAACATGGGCTGCTGTTGCAGTACA
The DNA here is from genome assembly GCF_002393675.1 of Streptococcus sp. UBA4344. NCBI lineage: Bacteria > Bacillati > Bacillota > Bacilli > Lactobacillales > Streptococcaceae > Streptococcus > Streptococcus sp. UBA4344. Next base: position 12,518 of record NZ_DGTE01000037.1, on the reverse strand, counting down.
TGGAGGTGTTCATATGACGAGAATGATACTAATGTTGTTTGGTTTTTCAGAAAATAATCACGCTATATTTTTTCAAAGTTTGCTATTATTTGTAGTATCATTATTAGTATTTTTTAAAGTTAGAAACAAGGTATTTATGTATTGAGTAACGGAGGGATAAAATGGAATTTTCTACTCAATTAAAAAAATTACGTACTGAAAAGAAGTTATCTCAAGATGCTTTAGCGGAACAATTATTCATATCACGACAATCAATTTCAAAATATGAAACGGGAGAATCAACACCTGATTTAGAAAATTTAATTAAAATTGCTGATATTTTGGAAGTAAGTTTAGATGAATTAGTTTTGGCCAAAAAAACTGATAAGATTGTTGAGCGAGTTATTGAAAGAGAAAGAAGTACTTCTATGAATATTTGGGAGTTCTTAGATAAAAAATGGTGGTTGGTATTTCCAATTGGTACATTTTTATGGTTAATAGCGCTTGCTTTATAATGATAAGGTTTGATTAATTTTAAGTCTGCGCATATAGCAGGCTTTTTTGAGTAATTTTATGCTATAATAGTTGTGATTGAATAAATTTAACGGAGACTACTAAAATATGGCTTTAACAGCAGGTATTGTTGGTTTACCAAACGTCGGAAAATCAACTCTTTTTAATGCGATTACAAAGGCAGGTGCGGAAGCTGCTAACTATCCTTTCGCGACAATTGATCCTAACGTTGGTATGGTAGAAGTTCCAGATGAACGTCTACAAAAATTGACTGAACTTATCACACCTAAAAAGACAGTTCCAACAACTTTTGAATTTACTGATATTGCGGGTATTGTAAAAGGAGCATCTCGTGGTGAAGGTCTTGGTAATAAATTCCTTGCTAACATTCGTGAAGTAGATGCTATTGTTCACGTTGTTCGTGCATTTGATGATGAAAATGTTATGCGTGAACAAGGGCGTGAAGATGCTTTTGTTGATCCACTTGCTGATATTGATACAATTAACTTGGAATTGATTCTTGCTGACTTAGAATCAGTTAACAAACGCTATGCGCGTGTTGAAAAAGTGGCACGTACACAAAAAGATAAAGATTCTGTTGCAGAATTTAACGTTCTTCAAAAAATCAAGCCAGTGCTTGAAGATGGAAAATCGGCTCGTACAATTGAATTCACAGAAGATGAACAAAAAATTGTTAAACAATTGTTCCTTTTGACAACAAAACCAGTTCTTTACGTAGCAAATGTTGATGAAGATAAAGTTGCTAACCCAGACGACATCGAATATGTAAAACAAATTCGTGAATTTGCAGCAACTGAAAATGCTGAAGTTGTCGTTATCTCAGCGCGTGCGGAGGAAGAAATTTCAGAACTTGATGATGAAGATAAAGAATTCTTCCTTGAAGATCTTGGATTGAAAGAATCTGGTGTCGATCGTTTGACTCGCGCAGCTTACCATTTGCTTGGTCTCGGAACTTACTTTACTGCGGGTGAAAAAGAAGTTCGTGCATGGACATTTAAACGCGGTATTAAAGCTCCTCAAGCAGCTGGTATCATTCACTCTGACTTCGAACGTGGATTCATCCGTGCGATTACAATGTCTTACGATGATTTAATTAAATATGGTTCAGAAAAAGCTGTCAAAGAAGCAGGTCGTCTTCGTGAAGAAGGGAAAGATTATGTGGTTCAAGATGGTGATATCATGGAATTCCGCTTTAACGTCTAAGCAAAAATCATAATAAAACATCAAATGAGGTTGGAAAAAAGTTTTTCCAGCCCTTTTGGCATTTGAAAGGAAAAAATAATGGTAAAAATGATTGTTGGTCTGGGAAACCCAGGCAGTAAATATCACGAAACAAGACACAATATTGGCTTTATGGCAATTGACCGTTTAGCCAAAGATTTGAATGTGACTTTTTCAGAAGAAAAGAATTTTAAAGCTGAAGTAGGTTCTTGCTTTTTAAACGGAGAAAAAGTTTATTTAGTTAAACCAACAACTTTTATGAATAATTCAGGAATTGCAGTTCATGCTTTGCTGACTTATTATAATATTGCTATCGAAGATTTCATGGTGATTTATGATGATTTAGACATGGAAGTTGGACGTATTCGTCTTCGACAAAAAGGCTCAGCCGGTGGTCATAATGGTATTAAGTCTATTATTGCTCACACAGGAACACAGGCATTTGATCGTATTAAAGTGGGGATTGGACGTCCTAAGCAAGGTCGTTCAGTTGTTGATCATGTTCTTGGAAAATTTGACAAAGACGACTATATCACTGTTACTAACACACTTGAAAAAGTTACTGATGCTGTTCAATTTTACTTACAGGAAGCTGATTTTGTAAAAACAATGCAAAAATTTAATGGGTAAGTCTATGAATATTATTGATTTATTTAGTCAAAATAAGCTAATTCAGTCATGGCATGGGGGTGTATCTAATCTTGGCAGACAACTTGTCATGGGTTTGTCAGGAGCAAGTAAAGCTCTTGCTATCGCCTCAGCTTATCAGGCTAATGAAGAAAAAATAGTAGTTGTCACATCAAGTCAAAACGAGGTTGAAAAACTAGCTAGTGATTTATCTGGTTTGATTGGTGAGGATAATGTTTACACGTTTTTTGCGGATGATGTCGCTGCTGCAGAATTTATTTTTGCATCAATGGATAAAGCTCATTCGCGCCTAGAAGCTTTAAATTTTTTACAGGATAATAATCAATCTGGTATCTTGATTACAAGTCTAGTAGGGGCACGTGTTTTACTACCAAATCCTAAGGCATATTCTAAAAGTCAACTACATTTTGTTGTCGGTGATGATTACAACCTTGACAAGGTTGTAAAGGTGTTGTCAAATGTTGGGTATCAAAAAGTCTCTCAAGTTTTGAACCCTGGTGAGTTTAGTCGACGTGGTGATATCATCGATATTTATGAAATAACAGCAGATTATCCTTACCGTTTAGAGTTCTTTGGTGATGAAGTTGATGGCATTCGTCAATTTGATGCACAGACTCAAAAATCTCTTACTAATGTTGAACAAGTAACGATTTATCCAGCAGATGAATTAATCTTATCAGAAGAAGATTTTACTAGAGCTAATCATGCATTTGAGAAACTTTTAGAAACTGCAAAAGAGGAGCAACAAGCTTATTTGAGTGAGCTTTATGCAACAACCCAAGAGCAATATAGGCACCAAGATATTAGACGTTTTCTATCACTGTTTTATGCTAAGCAGTGGACACTTATAGATTACATTCCTAAAGGAATTCCTGTCTTCTTTGATGACTATCAAAAAATTGTTGATCGTAATGCTAAGTTTGATTTAGAGGTTGCAAACTTATTGACAGAAGATTTACAACGCGGTAAAGCAGTGTCAAGTTTGGTTTACTTTGCTGATATTTATAAAGATTTGCGACAGTATCAGCCTGCAACCTTCTTTTCAAACTTCCATAAGGGTTTGGGAAATCTAAAATTTGATAAACTTCACAATTTTACCCAATACCCAATGCAAGAGTTCTTCAATCAGTTCCCTCTATTAATTGATGAGATTAATCGTTACCAGAAGTCTAAAGCAACGATTTTAATTCAATCAGATACTCAGCATGGTCTAGAACGCCTTCAGGAAAATTTGCAAGAGTATGGTTTAGATTTGCCGGTAGCGGATGCGGGTGATTTACAAGAACATCAAGCGCAGTTAGTGGTTGGTAATTTATCAAACGGTTTTTACTTTGCTGATGAAAAGCTTGTTTTAATTACGGAACATGAAATTTACCATAAAAAGATAAAACGTCGTATTCGTCGTTCAAATATCAGTAATGCAGAGCGTTTGAAAGACTACAATGAACTTTCTAAGGGTGATTATGTGGTTCATCACGTTCATGGTATTGGTAAATTTTTAGGTATTGAAACCATTGAAATTCATGGTGTGCACCGTGATTATTTAACGATTCAATATCAAGGTTCTTCAACGATTTCATTACCCGTAGAACAAATTGAAAGTCTATCGAAATACGTTTCGGCAGATGGTAAAGAGCCTAAGATTAATAAATTAAATGACGGCCGTTTCCAAAAAACAAAACAAAAAGTCTCTAAGCAAGTCGAAGACATTGCAGATGATTTGTTGAAACTCTATGCTGAACGCAGTCAACTAAAAGGTTTTGCCTTTTCACCAGATGATGATTTACAAAAAGAATTTGATAACGATTTTGCTTATGTAGAGACAGAAGATCAGCTTCGTTCTATCAAAGAAATCAAGCATGATATGGAAGAAGCTAAGCCAATGGATCGTTTATTGGTAGGGGATGTTGGTTTTGGTAAAACCGAAGTTGCTATGCGTGCTGCTTTTAAAGCTGTTAAGGACCACAAGCAGGTAGCTGTTTTGGTACCAACGACCGTTCTTGCTCAACAGCACTATACGAACTTTTCAGAGCGTTTTGATAATTACCCTGTAGCAGTTGATGTGCTTAGCCGTTTCCAAAGTAAAAAAGAGCAAACAGCTACTTTAGAAAAATTGAAAACAGGTCAAGTTGACATTATTATCGGAACACATCGTCTATTATCAAAAGATGTTGAGTTTGCTGATTTAGGTCTGATTATCATCGATGAAGAACAACGTTTTGGTGTGAAACACAAGGAAAAACTGAAAGAACTTAAGACTAAAGTTGATGTTTTAACCTTAACAGCAACGCCAATTCCACGAACACTTCACATGTCAATGTTGGGAATTCGTGATTTATCAGTTATTGAAACCCCACCAACTAACCGTTATCCTGTTCAAACTTATGTTTTGGAAACTAACCCTGGTTTAATCCGTGAAGCTATTATTCGTGAGATTGATCGTGGAGGTCAAGTTTTCTATGTTTACAATAGAGTTGACACCATTGACCAAAAAGTCTCAGAACTGCAAGAGTTAGTACCTGAAGCAAGTATTGGCTTTGTTCATGGTCAGATGAGTGAAATCCAACTTGAGAATACTCTGATGGATTTTATTGAAGGAGTTTACGATGTTCTTGTTGCGACAACAATCATTGAGACTGGTGTCGATATTTCTAATGTGAACACTTTATTTATTGAAAATGCTGATCATATGGGATTGTCAACCTTGTATCAACTTCGAGGTCGTGTTGGGCGCTCGAACCGCATTGCTTATGCCTATCTCATGTACCGCCCAGACAAGATTTTGACAGAGGTTTCTGAAAAACGTCTGGATGCCATTAAAGGGTTTACAGAGTTGGGGTCTGGATTTAAGATTGCTATGCGTGACTTATCCATTCGTGGTGCGGGAAATATTCTCGGTGCTTCACAAAGTGGTTTTATCGATTCAGTTGGTTTTGAGATGTACTCACAGTTGCTTGAGGAAGCTATTGCCAAGAAACAAGGAAAATCCCAAGCGCGTCGTAAGAGTAATGCTGAGATGAATCTTCAAATTGACGCCTATCTACCAAGCGATTATATTGATGATGAACGTCAAAAAATTGAAATTTACAAACGCATTCGTGAAATTGAAAGCCAGAAAGATTATCAAAGTTTACAAGATGAATTGATTGATCGTTTTGGCGAATACCCTGACCAAGTCGCCTACTTACTTGAGATTGGTTTGGTCAAGTCTTATATGGATAATGCTTTTACAGAACTTGTAGAGCGTAAAGATAACAACTTATTGGTACGTTTTGAGAAAGTTTCGTTACAACATTACTTGACACAAGATTATTTTGAAGCTCTTTCTAAAACAGACTTGAAAGCCCGTATTGGTGAAAATCAAGGTAAGATTGAAATTACCTTTAATGTTCGCGGAAAGAAAGATTACGAAATCCTAGAAGAACTTCAAAAATTTGGTAGCATGTTAGGTGAAATCAAAGCTAGAAAAATACAACAAGACTAGCTGTCAAAGACTTTTGTCAGTAGAAAGCTAGTATATCAAAGAGATTTTATGGTAAACTTTTTGATAAAGCTTAGACTGGCATTATCAAGGAGGTCAAAATGAAACTTGAACGCAGATTAGTTGAATTGAGAAAGGAAAAAAATCTCTCCCAAGAAGAATTGGCAGAAAAGCTCTATGTTTCACGTCAAACAATTTCTAATTGGGAACGAGGTAAAACTTACCCAGATATTAATTCACTTTTGTTGATAGCGACCTATTTTGATGTTTCTTCAGATTGTGTGCAAAAATGCACAGCTTCTATGTAATTATAAATAATTATGACGCAGTGGCTTGGAGGAACTAGTCAACTTAGAGTTTTCCATGTACAATTGTTAGGAACTTTAGTGCCAATCAATCACTGCTGGGTGGGTTCTAAGGCGCTGATAAATCAGCTTTTACAACCCTACTCAACTTTGCTGGGGTGAGACGAAAAATCAAATTTCTTCGAAATTACCGATTTTTGTCTCATTCCTTTTTATTACATTATCTTAACAAACATATTGAAAACAGTTATTTTCTGAAAAAAAGTGATAAAATAGAAAAGATTGCGAGGTAAAATATTATGAGATTAGATAAATATTTAAAAGTATCCCGTATTATAAAACGTCGTCCAGTTGCTAAAGAAGTAGCTGACAAAGGACGTATCAAAGTAAATGGTATCTTAGCTAAATCATCAACTGATTTAAAAATTAACGACGAAGTTGAAATTCGTTTTGGAAATAAATTGTTGACTGTACGTGTCTTAGAAATGAAAGACAGTACTAAAAAAGAAGATGCAACTAAAATGTACGAAATCATTAATGAAACAAGGATAGAAGCGGATGGAGAAGCCTAATATCGTTCAATTAAATAATCAATACATCAATGATGAAAATACCAAAAAACGTTACATAGAAGAAGAAAATCGCAAACGCAATCGTTTTATGGGATGGATTTTAATTGTTGTCATGTTATTGTTTATTTTGCCAACTTACAACCTTGTCAAAAGTTATCAAACTTTGCAAGAACGTAAGGATAAAGTTGTTTCACTTCAGAAAACATATAACAATCTGGTCGTTGAAACGGATGCTGAAAAAGTTTTGGCTAATCGTTTGAAAGATGAAAATTATGTTGAGAAGTATGCTCGTGCTAAGTATTACTTATCACGTTCAGGCGAAACGGTTTATCCATTGCCAAATCTATTACCAAAATAATATGGAAAATTTAATCGAAACTATTGAAAAATTTCTAGCTTATTCTGATGAAAAGTTAGAAGAATTGGCTGAAAAAAATCAAAAATTACGAGAAGAAAATCACCAATCAACTAAAAAAGAATGAAAGGAGGAGCCAATGAAAAGACTATTCGCAGTGATGCTAATACCATTTTTCTTGACTTCTCTTTCTGCTGTTAGTACTGAAAAAAACGTAGATTTAAGTAATACCGATAAATATCGATTGACAGCTGGTATAGCGGCATCGACTACTTATTTTGATGCTATACCAGCAAATCCTGCCCTTATCCAAACTAGCGACATTTATAAAGATAGTAATTTAACGGTTGTTTCAAGAACAATCACAGCTGATAGTCAATTGGATATTGTTAGCATTCTGATTAACGATAACTCTCAACCTGTTTTTGAGTTATCAGATGGTAACTATATTGAAGCTAGCCGCCAGTTGATTTACGATGATGTTATTCTTAGCCAAGAGTCACTGTCAGAAAACTACTGGCTAAAGGATGGTTTTCAAGTTTATCAATCACCATATGTAGTTGGAACACAAGAAGTGAAGACAGATTTAAACGCTTATTCAGCAGTTACTGTTTCACAAAAAGCGACAACTCATCATGGAACTTATTATAAAGTTGATGGTAAAGGATGGATTAGCGAAGAAGCTTTGTCTGATACTGATAACCGCATGGAAAAAGTTCAGCAGGTTCTTAATCAGAAATACAATAAGAATAATTACTCAATTTACGTTAAACAACTGTCAACCCAAGAAACAGCAGGGATTAATCCTGATACAACAATGTATGCAGCTAGTGTTGCCAAATTAGCGACACTGTATTACGTTGAAGAAAAAATTCAGGATGGCAGTGTTAAGATGGATGATAAACTAAAATACACTGCTGATGTGAATACCTTTGCTAAAGCTTATAACCCAAGCGGTAGCGGAAAAATTAGCAAAACAGCTGATAATAAGGATTACAGCGTTGAAGATTTATTAAAAGCTGTTTGTCAGAACTCTGATAACGTTGCGACAAATATTTTAGGTTATTATGTTGCTAAACAATATGGTGAACATTTCACCTCAGACATTAGTGCTGTAACCAATACTAATTTTGATATGAAGACACGTGAAATGTCTTCTAAAACAGCTGCTGATTTAATGGAAGCTATTTATCAGCAAAATGGCGAAATCATTTCGTATTTGTCATCAACTGCTTTTGACAATGCACGTATCTCTAAAGATATTAATGTTCAGGTAGCTCACAAAATCGGTGATGCTTATGATTACAGACACGATGTTGCTATCGTTTATGCTAATCAACCTTTTATTTTGTCAATTTTTACAGATAAAGCTTCTTATGACGATATTTCAAATATCGCTAATGACGTTTACAACATTTTGAAATAAGTGAAGTCTTATGTATGATAAATTAGTAAAAGAAATTCAAAAACAGGCATATTTCGCCAAACATAAAAAAATTTTAATAGCTGTCTCAGGTGGAGTAGATTCTATGAATCTGCTACACTTTTTGTATATATACCGAAAAAAATTAGACATAGAGATTGCTATTGCTCACGTTAATCATAAACAGCGTATTGAGTCAGATACTGAGGAAGCTTATCTACGAGAGTGGGCGAGAAAACACCAAGTACTAATTCATGTGGCTTATTTTTCAGGGATTTTTTCTGAAAAAGCTGCGCGTGATTTTCGTTACAGTTTTTTTAAAGAGATGATGAATGAGCACCATTATACAGCTCTTGTAACGGCTCACCATGCAGATGATCAAGCTGAAACTATTTTTATGCGTCTTTTACGTGGTAGTCGCTTGCGTCATTTATCTGGAATGCAGCCAGTTAATGCATTTGGTAACGGTGAGTTGATTCGTCCTTTCTTGACATATTCGAAGAGGGATTTACCTGACATTTTTCACTTTGAAGATGATACCAATCGCTCTTTAGATTTTTTGAGAAATCGTATTAGAAATCGTTATTTTCCAATTTTAGAGGAAGAAAATCCTAAATTTAAACAAGCCCTTCGTCATCTTGGAAATGAAAGTCAGCAACTTTTCCAAGCTTTTCAGGATTTAACAAAGGATATTGATCCAACAAATTGTTCTCAATTTCTAGCTCAGACTCCTGCAGTTCAAGCCCTTCTTTTTCAAAATTACCTTGAAAACTTTCCTGAATTGCAAGTGTCTCATGGACAGTTTGAGGAAATGTTGCATCTTTTAAGAAATAAATCTAATGCTAACTATCATGTGAAATCAGATTACTGGCTAGTTAAAGATTATGAAACATTTCAAGTGAAAAAAATCAGCCCTAAGACCGATGGGGAACTAGCTCAAAAGATGCTAGAATATAACAGTATAGTCAATTATGGTCAGTTTCAATTTCAATTTGTTAGCAAAGATAAGGAAGGCATAGCCATTTACAGTTTAAATCCTATTCTTTTGAGAAAAAGACAGGAAGGTGACCGCATTGATTTTGGAGATTTTTCGAAAAAATTGCGTAGGCTTTTTATCGATGAGAAAATTCCAAGTCAAGAACGTGCTAATGCTATTATCGGCGAGCAGGATGGAAAAATTATTTTTGTCCAGGTTGCTGATAAAACTTATTTGAGAAAACCCTCTAAACATGATATAATGGAGGGCAAATTGTATATTGAAAAAATTAGAAATAGGTGATGTCATGCTTGAACAAGATATTGAAAAAGTGTTGTATTCTGAAGAGGAGATTATTGCCAAAACCAAAGAATTAGGCGCACAACTTACAAAAGACTATGAAGGTAAAAATCCTCTATTAATTGGTGTTTTGAAAGGTTCTGTACCTTTTATGGCAGAATTGATTAAACATATCGACACACATGTCGAAATTGATTTTATGGTTGTCTCTAGCTACCACGGCGGAGTAAAAAGCAGTGGTGAAGTAAAAATCCTTAAAGACGTTGATACGAACATTGAAGGTCGTGATGTCGTATTTATCGAAGATATCATCGACACTGGACGTACTCTAAAATATCTTCGTGATATGTTTAAATACCGTAAAGCAAGTTCAGTAAAAATCGCAACTCTTTTTGACAAACCAGAAGGTCGTGTCGTTGACATCGAAGCTGATTATGTCTGCTATGATGTTCCAAATGAATTTATCGTAGGGTTTGGTCTTGACTATGCTGAACGTTACCGTAATTTACCATATGTTGGCGTTTTGAAAGAAGAAATCTATTCAAAATAGTAGAAAGTCGTTAGTTAATATATGAAAAATAACAAAAATAATGGCTTTGTTAAAAATTCCTTTATTTATATTCTTGTCATTATTGCGGCGATTACCGCATTTCAATATTATTTGAGAGGAACAAGTACACAAAGTCAACAAATTAATTACTCGACTTTAGTTAAGCAACTTAAAGCGGGTGATATTAAATCGATTACTTACCAACCAAACGGTAGCATTATTGAAGTAAGTGGTAAGTATTCGAAACCTAAAAAAACAAAATCAAGTGCTTCTCTTCCTTTCCTAGAAGGAAGTAACTCAACATCAGTTACTGAGTTTACATCAATTATTTTACCAAGTGATTCTTCTATTGATACACTTACTAAAGCGGCAGATGATGCAGATGTTGATGTAAATATCAAACAAGAAAGTTCAAGCGGTGCTTGGCTATCTTTGGCATTAACTTATCTTCCACTTATCCTAGTAATTGTCTTCTTCTTCATGATGATGAATCAAGGCGGAAATGGTGCTCGTGGAGCGATGAGTTTTGGTAAAAATCGAGCTAAGTCACAAAATAAAGGTGACGTTAAAGTGAGATTTTCTGATGTTGCTGGAGCTGAAGAAGAAAAACAAGAACTTGTTGAAGTTGTTGATTTCTTAAAAAATCCGAAAAAATATAAAGCACTTGGTGCTCGTATTCCAGCTGGTGTTCTTTTAGAAGGCCCTCCAGGAACAGGTAAAACTTTACTTGCAAAAGCCGTTGCCGGTGAAGCTGGCGTCCCATTTTTCTCAATTTCAGGTTCTGATTTTGTTGAAATGTTTGTGGGTGTGGGTGCGAGTCGTGTTAGATCACTATTTGAAGATGCTAAGAAGGCAGAGCGTGCAATTATTTTCATCGATGAAATCGATGCTGTCGGAAGACAGAGAGGTTCTGGTATCGGTGGTGGACACGACGAACGTGAACAGACACTTAACCAGTTATTAGTTGAAATGGATGGTTTTGAAGGTAGTGAAGGTGTTATCATCTTAGCCGCTACAAACCGTGCTGACGTTCTTGATCCAGCCTTATTAAGACCAGGTCGTTTTGACCGTCAGATTATGGTATCAAATCCTGATAAGCGTGCAAGAGCAGCTATCCTTAAGGTGCATGCACGTAATAAGAAGTTTGCACCTGATGTAAACTTTGAAAACATTGCGATGAGAACTCCAGGTTTCTCTGGTGCAGAATTAGCAAACGTATTAAATGAAGCTGCATTATTAGCAGTAAGACAGGGTCATTCGGTTATCACATTGGATGATGTGGATGAATCAATTGATCGTGTTATCGGTGGTCCAGCTAAGCATTCAAGAAAATATACTGAAAAAGAAAGAAAACTTGTCGCTTATCATGAATCTGGACATGCGATTATCGGGTTAACATTGGAAGATGCTAACCAGGTACAGAAAGTTACTATTGTTCCTCGTGGAGAAGCTGGTGGCTATAACTTAATGACACCAAGAGAAGAAACATACTTCCAGACAAAGACTCAGCTTTTAGCTACAATTGCTGGATTTATGGGTGGACGTGTCGCTGAAGAAATCTTCTTCGGAGATATTTCATCCGGTGCTCATAACGATATTGAACAGGCAACACGTATTGCTCGTATGATGGTTACTGAATTAGGTATGTCTGAATTAGGACCAATCAAATACGATAGTGGACAGGATGCGGTCTTCCTAGGAAGAGATTATTCTCGTTTAAGCAATACCCATTCAAGTCAGATTGCCTTTGAAATTGATCAGCAGGTAAGAAAGATTATTGAAGATGCTCATAAACAAGCAACTGATATCATCAATGCACAAAAAGATAAGCTTGAACTTATCGCTAATGCATTGCTTGAAAATGAAACATTAAATGCTGAACAGATTACAGCACTTTATGAAACAGGAAAAATGCCTGAAACATTTGATGGTGATAATACTGAAGAAGTAGAAGAACCAGTAAAAGAAACACCTGTTTCTACAGATGATGATCTACTAGATGAAATGAAATAAAGCGCTATGCGCTTTATTTTCTTATCGGGGGAAACAAATGAAAAGACGTTATATAACGCTGGTCGTAATCACTTTCTTAGTAGCATGTATGATAATTCCACTCATACAGATGATTGCGATCTAGATGAGGAGAATAACATGAAAGATTATTTAGTTAGAGG
>NZ_DGTE01000015.1:0-64100 GCF_002393675.1 Streptococcus sp. UBA4344 | reverse complement strand
ATAAACCTCGTAACCTTGCGAAATCGGTTACTGTTGAATAATCTCTTGCCAAAACTTATTTTCTAAGGTAGAATGGATAATGTAACTTTTAACTTTAGGACAGTCATAAAGTTATAGCTATTTTTGATAAGGAGAAATTATGTCTTTACCAAATTGTCCAAAATGTAACTCTGAGTATGTTTACGAAGATGGATTAATGTTAGTTTGCCCAGAGTGTGCTTATGAATGGAATCCAAGCGATTCAGTTGAAGAAGAAGATGGCTTGGTTGTCCTTGATAGCAACGGTACTCGTCTTGCTGATGGGGATAGTGTTACTATCGTGAAAAACCTGAAAGTAAAAGGTGCACCAAAAGATCTTAAACAAGGAACACGTGTGAAAAACATTCGTCTTGTTGAAGGTGACCACAATATTGATTGTAAAATCGATGGATTCGGTGCTATGAAATTAAAATCAGAGTTTGTTAAAAAACTATAATTAAGGTAACGCTATGGATTAAATATTCCATAGCGTTTTTTACTAGCTAATCGTTTTACGTAAATATAGTTATGTTATATCGTTTTATTTTTATAAGGTCAAATGATAAAATATTCTTCATTGCTCCCAAATTGCTTTAAAATTTGATATAATACTACAATAGTAACAAATTCTTTTTAGGAGATAACATGTCATATATTTCACAAGTTCTGCCAAGCTTGTTAGATGGCGCTGCAGTAACATTGCAAGTTTTCTGTATTGTTATTGTGCTTTCCATTCCGTTTGGTGCTATCTTAGCTTTTTTAATGCAGATTAAATTTAAACCTTTGCAATGGTTGCTGACTTTATATGTATGGATTATGCGTGGTACACCATTGCTTTTACAATTAATTTTCTTCTACTATGTCTTACCAAGTGTAGGAGTAGTTATGGATCGCATGCCTGCTGCAATTTTAGCCTTTACTTTAAATTATGCGGCTTATTTTGCTGAAATTTTCCGTGGTGGGATTGCGGCTATTCCTAAGGGGCAATATGAAGCTGCAAAAGTTTTGAAATTGAACCAGTTGCAAACTATTCACTATATTATTTTGCCGCAGGTTTTCAAAATTGTTTTACCAAGTGTGTTCAACGAAATTATCAACCTTGTCAAAGATTCTTCGCTTGTTTATGTCCTTGGTGTGGGTGATTTATTACTTGCTAGTAAAACAGCAGCCAACCGTGATGCAACTTTAGCACCAATGTTCGTTGCGGGAGCTATTTACTTGCTCATGATTGGTATTGTAACTTTGATTTCAAAACAAACTGAGAAAAAATTTGATTATTATAAATAAGAGGTGACCAGATGTTAGAATTAAAAAATATTTCCAAACAGTTTGGTCAAAAGAAAATTTTTGATCATTTTAATTTAACAATTGAAGATGGTAAAATTTTGTCTCTCGTTGGACCTTCAGGTGGTGGTAAGACGACTTTACTTCGTATGTTAGCTGGTCTTGAAAAAATTGATTCAGGTGAGATTATCTACAATGGTGAAGTTGTTCCAATTGATCACTTAGAGACACTTAATTTACTTGGTTTTGTATTCCAAGATTTTCAATTGTTCCCACATTTGTCAGTATTAGATAATTTGATTTTGTCTCCTGTTAAAACAATGGGAATGACAAAAGAAGCTGCAAAGGAAAAGGCGCTTGGTCTTCTGAAACGTCTTGGTTTAGGAGAACATGCGGATGCCTATCCTTACTCACTATCTGGTGGTCAAAAGCAACGTGTTGCCTTGGCACGTGCGATGATGATTGATCCACAAATTATTGGTTACGATGAACCAACGTCAGCACTTGACCCTGAGTTGCGTCAAGAAGTTGAAAAGTTGATTTTACAAAACCGTGAAGCTGGAATGACTCAGATTGTAGTAACCCATGATTTGCAATTTGCAGAAACTATTTCAGATCACATTTTAAAAATTAATCCAAAATAAAAGAAAGTCTTATTAGGTGCGTTATGAAATTCAAAAAAGTTCTTTTAAGTGCTTTTGCGCTAGTTGCAACAGTTACTTTAGCTGCTTGTGGTTCATCATCTTCAAAAAAAGTTGTTAAAACTGATCAATGGGATACTTACACAAAAGATGGTAAAATCACTATTGGTTTTGATAATACTTTTGTTCCTATGGGATATGAAGATGAAGACGGAAAAAATGTTGGGTTTGATATCGATTTAGCTAATGCAGTTTTTGCAGAATATGGTATCAAAGTTAAATGGCAATCAATCAACTGGGATATGAAAGAAACTGAGTTGAACAATGGTACAATTGATCTGATTTGGAATGGTTATTCTATGACTGATGAACGTGCTGATAAAGTTCTCTTTACAAATCCTTACATGGTCAATGAACAAGTATTGGTAACTAAAAAATCATCAGGTATTACAAGCTTTGCTGGCATGAAAGGCAAAGTTCTTGGTGCTCAATCAGGTTCGTCAGGTTACGATGCTTTTAATGCTAATCCGAAAGTTTTGAAAGATATTGTATCTGGTGGAGATGCAACTCAGTATGAAACTTTCACACAAGCGCTTATTGACCTTAAAAATGATCGTATTGATGGACTCTTGATTGATAAAGTTTATGCCAACTATTACCTTGAGCAAGAAGGTGAACTGGATAACTACAATATCATTTCTAGCGAATTTGATGGCGAAGACTTTGCTGTTGGTGCTAGAAAAGCTGATAAAACATTGGTTAAGAAAATCAATCAGGCTTTCCAAAAACTTTATCAAGAAGGTAAATTCCAAGAAATCTCAAACAAATGGTTTGGTAATGATGTCGCAACTGATGCTGTTAAAAAATAATGTCTTAAAGTTCTAAGTAGAAATGCTTAGAACTTTTTATTATCTTTTAAATGTTTTTCCTTGAATATCCATTTGAGAGTGTTATAATATAAAATGGTTAACCGGTTAATTAAAATAACTGATTAATTCTAAGCATCTAAAAAACCAGGAATTAAAATCCTGGTTTTGAGGTTAATCTTGAAAATTATTAATTTGTGGGGTGATTTGGTGAAAGACAAGGAACCATTTTTCCTTACGTCTCCAGATACTAGTGTGAGTTTTATCATCAAGTTTGTAAGTGATGAGTTTTGTTTTTTGGCTAATAGAAGTCATTTCAAAATCTTTAATGTTACTCATATAATGTCTTTCTCGAGCAGTCATCTCAGACTTGGTATATGATTGGCCATCTACATCTATGAGATAGAAGCTGTCTGAGATTAATTCTTCGTAATCCGGAATTTTAGCAAGGATTGTTTTTTCTGCTTTATAGAGTTTCTTGTAAACATTATCCCAAATTTCATCTTCTGGAATAGCTCCGGGTTCCACGTGAACATCAGTATCGTAAACAGAGAAATCTTTACGAAGAAGTTCTTCGATTTGTTCTGTGATCTCATGGCTTTCATAAACTGATAAGTCTGGATTCATTTCAACAACGATATCAAGATAAATATTGCTTCCGTAAGAGCGACCACGTTGAGATTTCACATTTGAGACTTTTGGAAGTTTTAGAATGGCTTCTTTGTATTTTTTAAGTTCTTTTTGATCAAAGCCATCTGACAAACTAAAGGCACTTTCCATGAAAATATCATAAGCGGTTTTTAAGATGAAATAAGTAATAACGATAGCTGCTAGCCTATCAATGATGACCAAGTTAAATGAGGCTGCTAGGATAGCCACAGAGGTACCAATAGAAGTAATAGCATCTGAAAGGTTATCTTTTGAAGCAGCTAATAATGCACTTGATTTAACACGCTTTGAGAGGCGTTTATTATGAAGGTAAACACCGTACATAATTAAAGCTGAGATGACACCGATAATAGCACCTTCAGGATCAATTGGTGTTAAACTACCTGAGATGATTTTTTGGATGGTTTGAAAGAGAACTTTAAAACCGATATAGAACATGATAAACGAAGTGATTAAACTAGATAAGTCTTCCATTTTCCAATGTCCGAAGCGGTGATCTTCATCGGCAGGTTTACTGGCTAAATGAAGTCCAATTAAAAGCACAACATTTCCGAGGATATCAGATAAGTTATTAAAACCATCAGCAATCAATGAAGATGAATTTAAAAAGTAACCAGTAATGAGCTTTAGCAAAGTAATGACAAGGTAAGCGATGATACTGACAATGGGTCCTCGTTTTGCTAAACGAAGATTTTCTTCTGGTGTTGACATAAGAAATGCCTCCTTTATTCAAATGAGGTTATAATAGTACATAAGTAAATTGTTTTAAATTAAGGCTATCTTCTATTATATCACTAAAACAAGCTGATGGGGCATTAGAATGCGCCTGAGAAGCGCTTTCTTATAAGTGATAAAGAGAGTAAAAAAGCTAGGTTAAAAACCTAGCTTTTTTATCTATGACTATCAAAATATTGTTTTGTTTCTTTAATGATAACTGGTGAAAGGGCAAGTAAGGCAATCAAGTTAGGAATTGCCATCAAACCGTTAACGATATCAGCGATAACCCAAATAGTTTCAAGGCTGATGTAACCACCTAGAGCAACCATAGCAATGAAAATGATACGGTAAACCGGAATAGCTTTCACTCCGAAAAGGAATTCAAAACACCGTTCTCCATAATAACCCCATCCAAGAATAGTTGTAAAAGCAAAGAGAATCAAGCTAAAAGTCAATGCATAGACACCGAAGTTGCCAAAAACAGTAGAGAAAGCAGACTGTGTTAAAGTTGCTCCGTTAAGTTTGCTTGACCAACCACCAGTGACGATAATTGACAAACCAGTTAAAGTACAAATAATAATAGTATCAATGAAAGTACCAGTCATTGATACAAGACCTTGTTCAACTGGTTGATCAGTTTTAGCAGCGGCAGCAGCAATTGGTGCAGAACCAAGACCAGACTCATTAGAGAAGATACCACGAGCAATACCGGCTTGGATAGCTGTAATGACTGTTGCTCCAGCAAAACCACCAGTAGCTGCTTTTCCAGTAAAGGCTGATTTAATGACTAAGCCGATACTTGGAATAATTTGATCACAGTGGAAAGCAAGAATAGTGATAGTTGCTAGAATGTAAATAATTGCCATAAATGGAACGATTTTTTCAGCAACTTTTGAAATAGATTGAATACCACCGAAAATAATAATACTAACAAGAACGGCTAAAACGACACTGATAATTTTTGGTGACCAGCCAACAGTATTACTAAGTGAATCAGTAATTGAATTGACTTGTGTAAAAGTACCTGAACCAAATAGAGCAACCATTACTCCAAAGATTGAGAAGGCGATTGCTAAAGGTTTCCAGTGTTTTCCCATCCCATTAACAATATAGTGCATTGGGCCACCAGAGATTTCACCATTAGCATCAGTTGTACGGTATTTAATTGCTAAAACACCTTCAGCGTATTTAGTAGCCATTCCGAAGAAGGCGGCCATCCACATCCAAAGAAGTGCTCCAGGTCCACCAAGCTTGATGGCTGTTGCAACCCCAACGATGTTACCTGTACCAACTGTTGCCGCAAGGGCAGTTGCGAGTGCTGCAAAACTTGAAATATCCCCTTTACCTTTCGCTTCAGACGTGAAGATAAGTTTCAAAGCCTTTGGAAGGCGAAAAACTTGCAACAAACCTAAGCGAGAAGATAAATAAATTCCTGTACCAACAAGTAGAACAAGAAGAGGTGGTCCCCAGACTAGACTGTCTAAAGACGATAGAAAATCATACATAATCAAACTCCTAAGTCAGTCATAGTACTTTAATCATTGGTTAAAGGGTAAATCATCATATGATTTTTTATCTTTTAGCCACTAAATAAGTACTACTTATTAAAATATATTTCCCATTTTCAGAAAAAATAGAATAATTTCAACTAATTAATTATATAGAGAGAAAGGGCTTTTGTCAAATTTTCTTCTATAGAATGGCTTAAATTTTCAAATTGTTTTAATGAGTAATTTCTTTTTTCTGAAAGCTATTTTCTAGTAAGAGAAGCTTTTATCTAGAAATCTTATGATAGTATTGTTTTTTAAGATGATAGTGATAGAAAACACTTACAATTCAATATATAATACAAGAGTAAACTAAAATATGAGGTGATAAAATATGACAAAACAATTTCCAAAAGATTTTTTGTGGGGTGGTGCAACAGCTGCCAATCAGTTTGAAGGAGCATGGAATGTTGATGGTCGAGGACCAGCTACATCTGATACGTCACGAGCAGTAGCACCAGAAGAACGAAAATCAATGGGAAGCGAGTTTAACACACCAATGACTCGTGCTAAACTAGATGCGGCTTTGAGTGATACTGAAGGCTTGTATCCAAAACGTTGGGGATCAGATTTTTATCACCGTTATAAAGAAGACATCGCTCTTTATGCGGAAATGGGCTTTAAGACTTTCCGTATGTCAATTGCCTGGTCACGAATTTTTCCAAATGGCGATGATGCGACGCCAAACGAAGCAGGTTTAGCGTTTTACGATAGTGTTTTTGATGAACTTAACAAGTATGGCATCGAACCACTTGTGACATTGTCACATTATGAATTTCCAATTCATCTAATCACAGAATATGGCGGTTGGAAGAATCGTAAAGTGATTGATTGCTTTGTGCGTTACGCTGAAACAGTCTTTAATCGCTACAAAGATAAAGTCAAATACTGGTTGACTTTTAACGAAATCAACATTATTGGTATGACAGGTTACTTGTCTGGTGGCCTCTTATTTGACGATGGTAAATTGAATTTGCAAGAGATGTATCAAGCAGCGCATCACCAATTTGTGGCATCAAGTTTGGCAACAAAAGTTGGTCATGAAATTAATCCTGATTTTAAAATCGGTTGTATGTTAGCGCGTATGCAAGCTTATCCAGCAACGTGTAACCCCGATGATGTGATGGAAGAAATCAAAAAAGATCATGAAAATCTTTTCTTCTCGGACGTTCAAGTTCGTGGGAAATACCCATCGTATGCTAAACGTTTCTTTAAGGAAAACGATATCGAATTAGAAATTGCTGATGGAGATTTAGAAATTCTTGAAAAATATCCTGTTGACTTCATGTCATTCTCATACTATATGAGTTCGATTGCACGCAAGAAAAAATCTGGTGAAGAGACAGCTGGAAATCTTATTCTAAGTGAACCAAATCCATATCTTGAAGCTTCAGATTGGGGTTGGCAAATTGATCCTGTTGGTCTTCGTATTACTTTGAATAAACTTTATGATCGTTACCAAGTACCACTTATGGTTGTTGAAAATGGTCTAGGTGCTCTTGATAAAGTAGAAGAGGACGGTTCAATTCACGACCAATATCGTATCGACTACCTTGAATCTCACGTCAAACAAATGTATGAAGCAATCGAAGACGGTGTCGATTTAATGGGATATACTTGGTGGGGTTGTACAGATCTTGTTTCAGCATCAACGTCTGAAATGTCAAAACGTTATGGATTTGTTTATGTCGATGCTGACGACCAAGGAAATGGGACATTCAACCGTTCACGCAAAGATTCTTTCTACTATTACAAAGATTTAATTGCAACGCGTGGTGCTAATATTTTAAATGATTAATAGTCTAAACTCAGTTGGGCTTTTTCAGCTGAGTTTATTTGCTAGGAAGGGAAATGATATAAATGGCAACAAAATTGTATTTGATGCGCCATGGCGAGACCTTATTTAATACACAAGGGCGTGTGCAGGGAGCTTGCGATTCGCCTCTAACAGATTTAGGTATTCAGCAAGCTCTTCTTGCCAAAGATTATTTTAATGAAAATAGCATTTGGTTTGATAGTGTTTATTCTTCAACGCAAGAACGAGCGACAGATACTGCTAAATTAGTATCTGGTCAATCACAAGTCATTCAATTAAAAGGCATCAAAGAGATGAACTTTGGTGAGTTTGAAGCACAGCCTGAATTTCTTTTGCCAAAATTTAGAGCAGGTGCTAATTCGTTTGAAGATTTGTTGGTGCCTTTTGGTGGCGAGGACATTGTAACAGTTGGTAAGCGGGGGTTGGACAGCATTCTTGAAGTGCTGGCAAATGATAATCATGCTGATAACATTTTAATGGTTAGCCATGGAGCAACGATGTGGGGTATTTGTCTGCAGCTCGGTATTCAATTTCCAGAGGGAGTTGGCTTTTCAAATTGTGCTATTTGTGAGTTCCAATATCATCAAGAACAGTTAGAGTTGCAAAAATTGATTTTACCAACCAAGGCATTTAAGACTTATTCATTTGAAGGGGAGTAAAAATGATTAAAACTTTTTATGTGATGCGACATGGTCAAACGCGTTTTAATCTTCAGGGACGTATCCAAGGAGCCTGCGATTCCCCCTTGACAGAACTTGGTATTGAACAAGCTAAGGCAGCAAGACGGTATTTTGAGCAAGAGGGAATTCATTTTACCCGTGTTTATTCATCAACTCAAGAAAGAGCTTGTGACACAGCAGAGCTAGCAACTGGTCGAACGGATTATATTCGTTTGAAAGGACTAAAAGAAATGGATTTTGGTTCTTACGAAGCGCACCAAGAATACCTCAATCCACCTTTACATCGTGAAGATGGTTCAGGTTATCGTGATTATTTTGTGGCTTATGGTGGCGAATCCAATGTTCAAGTTTATGAACGAATGTATCAGACAATTCATGATATTGTAGAAGAAAGTAAAGAAGATGAGACTCTTTTATTTGTTAGTCACGGTGGAGCCATTACTCAATTTTATTTACACGCTACCAAAAATCCACCGGTTCCTAAAAAACGTCTCGCGAATTGTGCTATTTTTAAAATTACGGATGACGGAGAAGACATGCTTGTTCAATCAATATATGACCCAAGTTCACAAGAATATGTTTATGAACGTAAGCAAAAGTGATGACTATCAGTAAAACAGCAGACTTTTCGACATTTTAATAAAATTTGCTATAATGGGAATAACTGAATGAAGGAGAACTTATTTCCCATGAAATTTGAGAAAAAAAATGTTTATTATATAGTTCTTGCTTTTGTGATATGTTATGCTATTCAAGCTTATTGGAGTACAGGAGCATCGTTAGTTACGACGGTTATTAGGGCTAGTCAACCTTTTCTGATAGGTGCTGGTATTGCTTATATTGTCAATATCGTAATGAGTCTTTATGAGATGATTTTTACTCGTTTTATTAAAAATAAATACCTTTTAAAGGTAAAACGAGCTGTCTCAATGATTCTAGCTTACTTAACCTTTATTTTTTTGATTAGCTGGCTCTTTTCGATTGTCCTGCCTGATTTGATTTCAAGTATTAATTCCTTGCTGAAGATTGATACGACTGGTATTGCTAATTTTATTAAAGAAGTGAGTGATAATAAGGCTATCAAAGAACTGTTTGATTATTTTGGAAATTCATCAGATGTCACATCAACTTTATCAGATTACAGCCAACAGATTTTGAATCAAGTGTTGTCAGTTTTGACAGGAATCCTCACATCTGTGAGCACTATTGCCTCAACTTTGCTTAATGTCTTTATTAGTTTAGTCTTCTCAATTTATGTTTTGGCTAGTAAAGAGCAACTGGCTCGCCAATTTAATCTTTTGATTGATTCTTATTTGGGAAGATATGCTAAAACTGTTCATTATGTCTTAGGGATTTTACACAATAGATTTCATGGTTTCTTTGTAGGACAGACTTTAGAAGCAATGATTCTTGGTAGCTTGACAGCAGTAGGAATGTTTCTATTTAGTTTCCCTTATGCGGCAACAATTGGTATTTTAGTTGCATTTACGGCATTAATTCCTGTTATTGGTGCTTATATCGGAGCGACCATTGGTTTTATCTTAATTGCCACACAATCCGTTTCACAAGCGTTTCTCTTTTTAGTTTACTTGATTGTTTTACAACAATTTGAAGGGAATGTCATTTATCCGCGTGTCGTTGGTGGTTCAATTGGATTACCAGGTATGTGGGTCTTAATGGCAATCACAATCGGCGGTGCTTTATGGGGTATCCTTGGAATGCTAGTCGCTGTACCTTTGGCAGCAAGTCTTTATCAAATCATTAAGGATAATGTTGCTAAGCGACAACAAAATCTTTTAGAATAATTGAATTGAAAAATACCTCTAACTTACGAATAAATAAGTGGAGGTATTTTTATGTATGCAATTGAAATGAAAACAGATGCCATGTTGCCGCGTGAGCGTTTAAGAGATTTGGGAGCAGAGCGCTTAAGTAATCAAGAACTATTGTCTATTTTATTGCGGACAGGCACCAAAACAAGACCTGTTTTAGAAGTTGCTAATGATATTTTAAAGCATATAGAGTCACTTGCTGATTTTCAGCATTTATCCTTGCAAGAACTACAAAAGATAAAAGGGATTGGTTATGTCAAATCCATTGAAATCAAAGCAATGATTGAACTAGCCAAGCGTATCAGTAAAGCAGAATACATTCAAAAAGAGCGTATTATGAGTAGTGAGCGTTTAGCAAGAAAGATGATGTTGGAGTTGAGCGACCACAAGCAAGAACATTTAGTAGCCATTTATTTAGACAGTCAAAATCGGATTATTGAACAGCGGACCATTTTTATTGGTTCAGTACGACGTTCTATAGCAGAACCTCGTGAGATTTTGTACTATGCTTGTAAGAATATGGCGATATCTATCATCATTGTTCACAATCATCCATCTGGTTCTCCGTCACCAAGTGAGAACGATTTACGTTTTACTGAGAAAATGAAGCGAGCCTGTGAGGATATTGGGTTAATTTTTTTAGATCATATTATAGTAGGGAAATACCAATATTATAGTTTTAGAGAAGAGACAGATGTGTTGTAATTTATAAGAAAAACCCGAGATATCATTTCTCAGGCAATAAAAAGTATTCTAATACTAAACAAACTTAGCTAAGCAAAAAGCAGTTGGATTTTGTTTTATTATTGGTTAGATTGACTCATAAAGTAAAGAAGTGTCTGTAATTCACTTGTTAAGTCAACATATTGAACAATCACACCTTTAGGGACATTAAGATGGACAGGAGAGAAACTTAAAATTCCTCGGATACCAGCCTCAACTAAAATATCAGCAACTTCTTGAGCTTTAGTACTTGGAACTGTTAAGATAGCAGTCTCAATGCCAGCCTCTTGTGCGTGCTCTTTGAGTGATGAGATTCCATAAACAGGAATACCATCAGAAGTTTGATGCCCAACAATTTCATTGTCATCTGTGTCAAAAGCCATAGCGATTTGCATCTTATTACGATCATGGAAGCGGTAGTGAAGTAATGCTCGTCCGATATTTCCGCAGCCTACCAACAAAACATTTGTTGTAGAGTGGTCGTTCAAAATATCAGCGAAGAAATTCATTAGTTTTTTGACATCGTAGCCAAAGCCACGTCTTCCTAGTTCACCAAAATATGAAAAATCTCGGCGGACTGTCGCAGAATCGATTCCCATAGCATCTGCAATTTGTTTTGAACTTGCTTTTTCGACATTATCTGTATTAAAACGTTTAAAAATACGATAATAAAGTGAGAGTCGCTTAGCTGTTGCTTTAGGAATAGATTTCTCAGTAGTCACAATACCATCTCCCTTTTACTTGTTACATCTATTGTAACAAAAACTTTGTGAAATTAAAAACAAATTTTACAAAATAGAGTAAAAAAACAACTCCAAGGCTAATGAGAAGTAGCTTTGGAGTTGTTTTTATTGATTAAGCTTCTTTTTTAGTGAAAATATCACGTTCAACGAGGCTGTCCATCAAGAAATAGAATTTCTCTTGAAGAATTTTATTATCTTCAGATTTGAAGATGTTAACAAAGCGAAGGCCTGACTTATCAGTGATGCTTAGTTTAAAACCTGTTAAATCTTTATTGATAGTGATTTTCAATGGGAATCCGTCACCTGAATTAGGCACTTTTTCCAATAAACGCGTTAATTCGTAATTACCGACACGATTTTGTACAAAAGTTGTGTCACGAAGCGTGTATTTTTTAATGTTATCGCTAATAGCATAGCTGTAAAGACAGTCTTTTAAAGTGATTTCTTTTTCAAATGCCATCCTATTTTCCTACAATTTCTTTTAATTTTTTAGCGAGTTCTTGAACTTCTTCAATAGTGTTAAGTTCAGAGAAGCTAACGCGAATTGATTCTGTCAAACGTGGTGAATCTTCACCATATAGGCTTGCCAAAACATGACTTGGATCAACAGTACCAGCGGTACAAGCAGAACCAGTTGAGACAGCGATACCAGCTAAGTCAAGTTGTGTTAGGAGAATACCGTTGTTTTTATTTGGAAAACCAATATTAAGCACGTGTGGCATTTTGTTTTGGCTACCGTTGATGTAATAATCTAATCCAGAAATAGCATCAAGGAATGCTTGACGCAAATCTTGGACGTGTTTGTAGTTATCATCTTTATTAGCAACAGCGTCTGATAAGGCTTGTGCCATACCAGCAATACCAATCATATTTTCAGTACTAGCTCGACGTTTTTCTTCTTGCTCTCCACCAAGGAGCAAATTATCAAAGTGTTGAGGTGTTGAGTAAAGAATACCCACACCTTTTGGTCCGTGGAATTTATGAGCAGAAGCTGAAAGGAAATCAGCTTTAATCTCTTCAGGATAAACATCAATTTTCCCGATTGCTTGAACAGCATCGACATGAAAAGCAGCTTGGTGGTCTTGAAGCAGTTCACCAATTTCTTTAACAGGGAGCAAATCACCAGTTTCATTGTTAGCAAACATTGTGCTGACTAAAATCGTGTCATCACGAAGAGCGTCAGCTACTTGTTTTGCAGAAATATGATCATTTTCCGGTTTTAAATAAGTAATTTCAAAACCAAAGCGTTTTTCCAGATACTCCATTGTGTGAAGCACTGAATGGTGTTCGATGGAAGTCGTAATGATGTGTTTTCCTTTAGTTTGATTAGCGAGAGCATAGCCTTTGATGGCAGTGTTGTTACTTTCAGTAGCTCCAGAAGTAAAGATAATGCGGCGTGGGTCAGTTTTTAAAGCTGAGGCAATTGTTTGGCGGTATGAACGCAAACGCTGGTTAGCGTGACGTCCAATTCCATGAATACTTGATGGGTTACCAAAATCGTTAGCCATGATTTCTGTCATTGCATCAATAACAGAAGGTGTGAGAGGGGTAGTTGCAGCATTATCGAGATATATCATATATTAAATTAATCCTTTTTAGCGTTATATGAGAACAATGGGCTGAGCGGAGTTTTTTCGTGGATACGAATAATCGCATCAGCAATCAACTTGCTTGCTGAAAGATATTTAATATTTTTTGGCAAGCGTTCGTTAGTAGCAACTGAGTCAGTTACTAAAATTTCTTTGATAGGAGCAGCATCAAGGCTTTCTGCAGCAGCGCCAGCAAATAATCCGTGGCTTGCTACGGCGTAGATTTCAGTTGCACCATTGCGTTCAACGATTTTAGCAGCTTCAGCAAATGTTTTACCTGTGTTCAAGATGTCATCGATAAGGATTGCTTTTTTACCTGCAACTTCACCGATGATGTATCCTTCTTCACGGTGTGCATCATCTTCAGCATAGTCGATGATAGCGATTGGTGAGTCGAGAGTTTGAGCCAAGCTACGAGCACGTTTGATACCAGAGTTTTTAGGGCTGACAACAACAACGTCTTCACCTTTCAAACCAAGGTCGCAGTAGTATTTAGCAAACAATGGAACAGTAAAGAGGTTATCAACTGGGACATCAAAGAAACCTTGTACTTGAACAGCGTGAAGATCAAGTGTCAAAAGACGGTCAACTCCAGCTTTAACAAGCATGTTTGCTACAAGTTTAGCTGTGATTGGTTCACGTGATGCAGCGATGCGGTCTTGACGTGAATATC
This sequence comes from Streptococcus sp. UBA4344, assembly GCF_002393675.1. NCBI lineage: Bacteria > Bacillati > Bacillota > Bacilli > Lactobacillales > Streptococcaceae > Streptococcus > Streptococcus sp. UBA4344. Next base: position 50,302 of record NZ_DGTE01000015.1, on the reverse strand, counting down.
CAAAGTAAGGGATAACGACATTGACAGTGTGGGCGCTGGCACGTTTACAAGCGTCTACCATAATCAAGAGTTCCCAAAGGTTGTCATTAACAGGGTAACTAGTTGATTGGATGATGTAGATATCATCACCACGAACTGTTTCTTCGATGTTAATCATGATTTCGCCGTCTGAAAACTTGCGTGTTGACACTTTTCCAAGAGGGACTCCAACTTCGTCCGCGATTTTTTGTGCAATCTCTACGTTAGAAGAAAGAGAAAAAAGCTTGAATTGTTTGTCGGCGTAATGTTCTGCCATGATATAAATAAACTCCTTTAAAATTAATACTTATATTTTACCAAAAAAACTGAAATAATTCAGCATTTTCTAAGGAAAAAGCGTGGTTAAATTCGCTTAAGGGTTGCGCTAAAGCGAGCAACTTTGCTTTTAGCATACTTGAAATCAATGTCGTGCTGAGCTAAGAAGTTATCAAAATCTTTTTTACCTTTTTCAGCATTCTCAACTTCAAGTTCAAGTTCATAATCTTTGATATCAGCATACTGGTTGCTATCAAGAGCCATAAGACCAATATCAGTCATGGTTTCACGACGCGTTGTCGTGAGACTACCAAAATTTTTAAGGCTCGATAGTTTAACACCATTTTCTTCAATAAGCTTTAGGAAATCAACTTCTGGAAATTTTCCTGATTTGATGATTTCTTTTGCTTCAGCGACACTTAAGTCGTAGTTGTACTCTAAATTTCCAACTTCTTTCGGAATTTTCAATGTAATCTCTGCACGATTTGGCAATGTCCGAATGCGAAGAGACATACGGTGAGCTTTCATATCGAAATTCTCTGAATCGAAGTAGTAGTTCGTCTGTGTAATAGGCGTAACATGTGAGAGTTGACTATTTAGACGATTGAATTCGTCTTTAGTGAGTAATGTTTTGTACTCAATTTCAAGGTGTGTCATAAAAATAATTTTCCTTTTTTGTCCATAAAAGTATGGTATAATAAGTTTATTATATTAATTCTATACAAAAGTCAATTTTTTGACAAGGATTGGTCATGTCCGCGTGACAGGTCCATTAGGAAGGAAACCTTATGGATTGGGAGAAATTTTTAGATCCATATATACAAACTGTTGGTGAACTGAAGATTAAATTGCGTGGGATTCGTAAGCAATTCCGTAAACAAAATCGACATTCGCCGATTGAATTTGTGACTGGTCGCGTTAAATCAGTCGAAAGTATCAAGGAAAAAATGGTGCTACGCGGGATTAAACCAGAGAATATTGCTCAAGATTTGCAAGATATTGCTGGTCTTCGTATTATGGTTCAATTTGTTGATGACGTTGATGAAGTTTTGGCACTTTTACGTAGTCGACATGATATGAAAATCGTGCAGGAACGTGATTACATCACGCATATGAAAGCCAGTGGTTATCGTTCATACCATGTTATTGTGGAATATCCCGTTGATACCATTGATGGTCAAAAAACAGTTCTAGCTGAGATTCAGATTAGAACACTTGCCATGAACTTCTGGGCAACGATTGAACATTCATTGAACTATAAATATAAAGGCGAGTTTCCTGATGAGATTAAAAAACGTTTGGAAACAACGGCAAAGATTGCGCTTGAGCTGGATGAAGAGATGCGAAAAATTCGCGAGGATATTAGGGAAGCACAGCTTTTATTTGATCCCGCAAGTCGGAAATTAAGTGATGGTGTAGGAAATAGTGATGACACAGACGAATATTACAGATAAAGTGACGCGTGTTGCTATTGTAGCAAACGGGAAATATCAAAGTAGACGAGTTGCCTCAAAACTTTTTGCGGCTTTCAAGGAAGATAAACGATTCTATTTGTCTAAAAAGGATCCAGATATTGTCATTTCCATTGGTGGTGATGGCATGCTTTTATCTGCCTTTCACATGTATGAGAAAATCCTTGATAAAGTGCGTTTTGTGGGAATTCATACTGGTCATCTTGGTTTTTACACTGATTATCGAGATTTTGAAGTTGAGAAGTTAATTGAAAATTTGCGATCTGATAAAGGACGTAAAGCTTCGTATCCTGTTTTACGAGCTAAAATCACATTAGATGATGGGCGTGTGGTCAAGGCGCGTGCGCTTAATGAAGTAGCTATTAAACGTATTGAAAAAACAATGGTTGCTGATGTTATCATCGATAAAGTGAAGTTAGAACGTTTCCGTGGTGATGGTATTTCGGTATCGACACCAACAGGAAGTACGGCTTACAATAAATCTTTAGGTGGTGCTATTTTGCATCCGACGATGGAAGCCATGCAATTAACAGAAATTTCTAGTCTTAATAATCGCGTTTATCGCACACTAGGATCTTCAGTCATTGTTCCTAAAAAAGACAAGATTGAAATTGTCCCTAAACGTCAGGGCGTTTATACAGTATCAATCGATAATAAGACCATGCATTATAAAAATGTGTCTAAAATTGAATATTGTATTGACAATAAAAAAATTAGTTTTGTGGCAACACCCTTCCATACTAGTTTCTGGGAGCGCGTGAGAGATGCCTTTATAGGAGAAGTAGATTCGTGAGATTTGATTTTGTTGCGGACCGACGAACAAAAGTAAAAACATTTTTAAAGGGACATGATGTCTCAAAAGGCTTGTTAGCCAAAGTGAAATTTAAAGGTGGTAATATTTGGGTAAATGGCGTTGAGCAAAATGCCATTTATTTATTGGATGAAGGGGACCTTGTTACAATTGAAATTCCTGATGAACAAGAACATGAAACCTTGATTCCGGTCAAACATGACCTTAATATTGCCTACGAAGACGAGCACTTTTTAATTTTAAATAAGCCACATGGTTTTGCTAGTATTCCAAGCGTTTTGCATTCAAATACCATTGCTAACTTTGTGAAACATTATTATTTAGAACAAAATTATCCAAATAAACAAGTGCACATTGTCACACGTCTTGATAAGGATACGAGTGGGTTAATGCTTTTTGCAAAACATGGTTATGCTCATGCGAGACTTGATAAGCAACTGCAGAATAAAACAATTGAAAAACGCTATTATGCTTTGGTTTCTGGGCAGGGTGAATTAGCAGATGAGGGTGAGATTATTGCTCCGATTGCTCGCTCAGAAGATAGTATTATCACACGTTGTGTTCATCCTTCTGGAAAATATGCTCATACTAGTTATCGTGTTGTCGAACGTTTTGGGGAAGTTGCTCTGGTAGATATTCGACTTCATACTGGTCGTACGCACCAGATTCGTGTTCATTTTTCTCATATTGGTTTTCCACTTTTAGGAGACGATATGTATGGTGGACGCATGGATTTTGGTATCACACGTCAGGCGCTACATTGCCATTATTTGCGCTTTGTTAACCCTTACACAAATGAAGAGATAATCCAGACTACAAACTTGACAGATGACTTTGATAGCGTTATCATGGAGCTACAACAAAATTAGATGGAAGGTTAATTTTTATGGGAATTCGATCTTTATTTGGTAGCTTAAGGGAAAAGATTATTGGTAAAAACCTTAAAATTGTTTTTCCTGAAGGAAATGATGAACGTGTTCTTCGTGCAGCCGCTCGTTTAAAATTTGAAGGTTTGGTTGAACCAATTATTTTGGGAGAAGCTACGGAAGTTCGAGAATTATTGGCTAAATTCGGTTTTGCAGATCAAAACTATGTCATCATTAACCCTCAAACTTATGATAAGTTTGATGAAATGAAGGAAGCCTTTCTTGAAATCCGAAAAGGTAAAGCAACTCCTGAAGACGCTGATCGTCTCCTAAAAGACGTCAATTACTTTGGTGTTATGTTGGTTAAACTAGGGTTAGCGGATGGTATGGTTTCTGGTGCTGCTCACTCAACTGCGGATACTGTTCGTCCAGCACTTCAAATTATCAAGACAAAGCCCGGTATTTCCAGAACGTCAGGTGTCTTCTTGATGAATCGTGAAAGCACTGATCAACGTTTTATTTTTGCGGATTGTGCTATTAATATTGATCCGAATGCTCAAGAATTGTCTGAAATTGCCTTGAATACTGCTGATACAGCAAGAATTTTTGATATTGACCCTAAAATTGCCATGCTTAGCTTTTCAACAAAAGGTAGTGCTAAAGCTCCTCAAGCTGACAAAGTTCGTGAAGCAACTCAATTGGCTAAGGGGCGTGAACCTGAGCTAGCTATTGATGGTGAATTACAATTTGATGCTGCTTTTGTTCCAAGTACAGCAGCTGTTAAAGCACCAGATAGTAAGGTTGCAGGTCAAGCAAACGTCTTTATCTTCCCAGATCTTCAATCAGGTAACATTGGTTATAAGATTGCTCAACGACTTGGTATGTTTGAAGCGATTGGGCCAATCCTTCAAGGGTTGAATAAGCCAGTCAATGATTTATCACGTGGTTCAAGTGCTGAAGATATTTATAAATTAGCGATTATCACAGCAGCTCAAGCTGTTGATTGTTAATGACATGAATAACTAAAAAAATCAGTTGGTCGTTTAGCCAACTGACTTTCTTATATTTATAGATTTAGAAAGAGAATAGAATGATAAAAATTGCATTAGTAACAGGAGCATCTGCTGGGTTTGGTAGAGCCATTGTTAAAAAGTTAGTTGAAGATGGTTATCAAGTGATTGCAAGCGCACGTCGCTTGGAAAAATTGCAGAGCTTGCAAGACGAACTTGATAAGGACAAGGTTTATCCATTACAGATGGATGTTTCAGATACTCAGCTGATTGATCAAGCTTTAGCAAGTTTACCAGAAGCTTGGCAACACATCGACCTTTTAGTTAATAATGCTGGTTTGGCACTTGGTTTAGACAAGGCATTTGAGGCCGATTTTACTGACTGGATGACCATGATTAATACTAATATCGTAGGTCTTGTTTATCTGACACGCCAAGTCTTACCAGACATGGTTAAGCGTAATTCAGGGATGGTTATTAACCTTGGGTCAACAGCAGGAACTATTCCATACCCAGGTGCCAATGTTTACGGTGCATCAAAAGCCTTCGTCAAACAATTCTCGCTAAATTTGCGTGCTGATCTTGCTGGGACAAAGATTCGTGTGACGAATATCGAACCAGGGCTTTGTGAAGGAACAGAGTTCTCAAATGTCCGCTTCAAAGGTGACGATGAACGTGCTGAGAAACTTTACGAAGGAGCGAACGCCATTACGCCAGAAGATATCGCAAGCACTGTTTCTTGGGTGGCTAGTCAACCAGAACATGTTAATTTCAACCGTATTGAAATGATGCCAGTGTCTCAAACATACGGTGCTCAACCGATATATCGTGATTAAGAATAACAAAAAGAGCCTTTTGGCTCTTTTTTAATCATCAAAAATTGGGTTGGTGTTAGAAGGACCTGATGTCACATCAGACCATCCAACGATTGCTTGACCAGATTCATTTAGGTAACTTGCCAGAACAGGCTTTAAGTCTTGGATAAAAGTAATAACACCCATAAGTTCACCAGAATCATCTTTAACTGCTTGATAAGTTTGAAATAAGATACGGTCAAATGATTCGGTAGGAATTTGAAAATGAAGGGCTTGTTCTGGTGCTTGTTCAAGGCTAGTCCAAACCCCAAACCCATTGTGGCAATTCTTTCTCTTCCTCATCATCAGAGAAAAAAGATCCATCTGAACGGTTATTACTGTATATAAGTTTTAAATCTTTATCATAAAAACTAGCACGGTAAGGTAGGTGTGCTAGCAATTTTTTAATAAGTTCCATGGATTCATCATAGCGATTTTAGATTAGAAATGCAACTAAGTTGCTTGAGGGGGGTTAGTATTAGTTTGTGGTTAAAAATAGCAGAGGAAAGTATCAGTTTTTCGTAAGATATAACTATCGTTTTCAAACTTTTCTTAGTAAAATAGAGGCATTAAAAAACGAAGAGGACAGTGCTGTGAGTAAAATTATTTTTTTAGATGTTGACGGGACTTTGGTTGATTATCATAATCGTATTCCAGAATCAGCGGTCAAAGCTATTCGAAAAGCGCGTGAGAACGGACATGCCGTCTTTGTCTGTACAGGTCGTAGTCGTGCAGAGATGCAACCTGAACTTTGGGAAATTGGCTTAGACGGGATGATTGGCGGAAATGGTTCTTATGTGGAACATGATGGTCAAGTTATCATGCATCAAATGATTTCAAAAGAAGATTCAAAGGCCATCGTAGATTGGTTGCATGAAAGAGGATTGGAATTTTACCTAGAATCAAATAATGGTTTATTTGCATCTGAAAACTTTAAAGAGGCAGCACGTCCAGTCATGCGTCAATACGTCATGCAAAAAGGAAAATCAGCAGAAGAAGTGGAGCACATGGAAGCAGAGGATGCTCTTCATGGCTTGGTGTATGGTGAAGAATTGTACCGTGATGATTTGAATAAAGTCAGCTTTATTTTGAACTCTTACCAAGATCATTTGGATTCAGCCAAAGTTTTCCCAAATTTAAAAGCTGGAACATGGGGTGGTCGTGGTGAGACGGCATTGTTTGGTGATCTAGGTGTCAAGGATATTACCAAAGCACATGCCATTGATGTTCTTTTGGAACATTTAAAAGCTGATAGAAAAGATACCATTGCTTTTGGAGATGCTAAGGTGGATATCCCGATGCTTGAATGTTGTGAGATTGGCATTTCTATGGGAAATGGTGGCCCAGAGATTTTAGCCATGGCAGACATGGTGACTGATGATGTCGAAGAAGATGGACTGTACAATGCATTTGCAAGATTAGACTTGATTTAAGGCAATGAAAACTGCTTAACAGAGGTGTTGAGCAGCTTTTTGATATTTTGTTTAGATTCTTAATATCGATTCATATGATAGTATTAGGAATGCGTTGGATAGCATTAGTTTTTTAGAAATGAGAACGCTATAATGTAATCAATGAAAAGTTAAAAGGAGATTGACATGTTACATAAAACGTTAAAACCATTTCCAGATTACTTCTTGTGGGGAGCATCTACGTCAGCTTATCAAGTTGAAGGGGCTTCTTTAGAAGATGGTAAAGGACCTTCTTGTCAAGATGTGAAAGAATTGCCTGCAGGTACTGCTGATTTGACTGTTTCTGTTGACCATTATCATCATTACAAAGAAGATATTGCTTTGATGGCAGAGATGGGCTTTAAATCATACCGTTTTTCAATTTCTTGGTCACGTGTTTTGCCAAAAGGAACTGGCGAAGTGAATCCAAAAGGAATTGAATTCTATAACAATTTGATTGACGAATGTTTGAAATATGATATTGAACCAATCGTGACAATGTTCCACTTTGATATGCCAGCAGCGCTTGATGAACGTGGCTCATGGTCAACACATGAATCTGTTGATTGGTTTGCTGAATATGCGCGTGTTTTGTTTGAAAATTTTGGTGACCGTGTTAAATATTGGTTGACAATTAATGAACAAAACATGTTGACCTTGGTTGGTCCGGTTATTGGTACTCTTCATGTACCAGAAGGAACAACAAATCTTACAAAAGAAATTTACCAACAAAACCATCACCAGTTGGTAGCACAAGCAAAAGCGATGCAGCTTTGTCACGAAATGCTTCCAGAAGCTAAGATTGGTCCAGCTCCAAATATTTCACTTGTTTATGCAGCTTCATCAAAACCAGAAGATGTGCTAGCAGCTCAAAACTTTAATGCTATTCGTAACTGGCTTTACCTTGATGCTTATATCCTAGGTGAATACAATAACCTTGTCTGGGCATACCTGGAAGAACAAGATGCTACGCCAGTGATTACTGAAGAAGACCGTGCCATTATGAAAGCTGCAAAACCAGATTTCATCGGATTTAACTACTATAATACTGCAACTGTAGCTGCTTCAGATGGTACAGAAAGTTTGAATCCTTCTGCTGACCAACAAACAGCGCGTGGTGAAGCAGGTTTCTATCGCGGCGTTGATAATCCAAATCTTCCAAAAACAGAATTTGGTTGGGAAATTGACCCAGTTGGTTTCCGTGCCACTGTCCGTGAAATGTACAGCCGTTACCGCTTGCCACTTTTGGTTACTGAAAACGGTCTTGGAGCTTACGATACTTTGACAGAAGATGGTAAAATCCACGACCAATACCGTATCAACTACCTTCGTGCTCACATTGAACAAATTCAATTGGCTATTACAGATGGGGTTGATATGCTTGGATATAATCCATGGTCAGCAGTCGACCTTATCTCAACTCACGAAGGCATTCGCAAACGTTATGGCTTTATCTACGTTGACCGCACAGATGAAGAAGTTGGTAGTCTTGAACGTTACCGCAAAGATTCATTCTTCTGGTATAAAAAAGTTATTGCCACAAACGGACAAGATTTGTCAGATTAAAATGGATGAATAAAAAAATGCACTCAGTTTAATTATTGAGTGCATTTTCTTTTAAATCTGTGTAAATTGTTTCTTCTTAAGTTCGAAGATGACGTCTGTTTCGTTGGCAACAGCAGTTTCGTGAGTAACGATAATTACGGTTTTGTTTTGCTGATGTGCGATTTCTTTAAAAATATTAACGATATCTTGGGTGGTTTCTTCGTCAAGGTTTCCAGTCGGTTCGTCAGCGATAATGATATCGTGCTCTGTTGCCAAGGCTCGTACAATAGCGACGCGTTGCTGTTGGCCACCTGAAAGTTGAAGAACTTGTTTATCAATTAGTTCTTTTGGAATGCCAACAAGTTCAAAAAGTTCTTCGATTTTAGCGTTGTCAACACTTTTGTTTGAAATTTCTAGCGCTGTTTGAACATTTTGACGTGCAGTCATGTAAGTCATTAAATTATAAGCTTGGAAAATAGTGGAAACAGCATTTTTACGGTAATTGGTCAGACCAGATTTAGTAATGTCTTTATCATTGAGGAAAATTTCACCAGCCTTTGGGCTGTCTAGTCCAGCTAAAAGGGATAAAAATGTTGTTTTTCCACTTCCTGATTGACCAAGAATGGCATAAATTTTTCCTCTTTCGAAGCTTAGATTGACATCTTTGAACAGATAATCATCTGGATTATTAGTGTACCAATAGCCGATATTTTGTGTGCGTAATGTCATAAACATTCCTTTCTAGTTAGAAGACAAGATATCTTTAGGTTTCATGCGGATGATGCCGATACTTGCTAAGATAGTTGAGATAAATGAGATAAGAAGGGCAATTCCACCAAGTTTTGCGACATCATTTCCTGTTAACTTGATGTCTAATTGATCAATTTCTTTGCTTGAAGAAGTAGCCATTGTCATCATATTGCCAAAACCACCGCCGGATGGTTTGTCATTTTGGGGTTTTGAGTCATTTTGCTTATTGTCATCATTAGAAGAGTTTGTCTCTTGACCAGGACCACCAGGAAAATCATTTTTAGTAGTCTGTTGGATTTGAGTTGAAGATGATAACAGTTGGTTACCAAGGGCCTTTCCAACAAAATTTCCAGCAACAGTAGCAATGACAAGGGAAACGACTGTTACCATAAATAATTCTGTGAAGAATTGCCCGATAATTTTAAGGCGATTTTCACCTAAACTCATAAGGACACCGATTTCGTAACGACGTTCTCGGATGCTTAGAATGACAATGAGCGTCAAGATGACGGCACCAGCGACAGCAACTAAAATAACAATATTTTGTGCAATTGATGAAATGTTATTGAGTGGTGAAAGCATTTGTTCATAGATTTCATCGCTAGAGGTTACAGAATATGAATCAGTATCAATTTCTGATTTGACTTCTTTGACGAAATCATCCATTTTTTCAGGGTTTGAAAGAGTGTAAATAGCTGAATCTAATTTGTCGGATTCACCTTTCATAGTATTAGCCGTTGTGAGGTTAGTATAGATGTTATTTTGTGGATTTGAGGCATTTGACATCATTTGAGCAGTTGTCGCTGTCGATGAATTGTCATAAATACCAACGATTTTTAGAGTGTAACTTGTTTCGGTATCATTGACAGTCGTTTTAACTGTAAAGCTATCGCCGATACTTAAGTTGTTCTCTTTGGCTAAATCAGCTGAAATAAGTGCTGAATTGTCAGCAGTGTCTTCAGTGATACCAGTTCCTTTAGAAATTTTATTTGTCCCAGAAGTAAAGTCGCTTACCTTATCTGTGCTATTGACTCCTGTAATTGTGAAATCGCCAGAAACCATCATTCCAGGGCTAGCTGGTTGAGAGTTGCTGTTTAAAGATTCATCAGAAGATGATGAGGTAGATGATGTTGAGATAGCAGTGATATCATCGCCTGCTGTAGCAGTTGTTGTTGTCGTAAAAAGGTATGAAGCTACATCGCTTTTTTCAGCAATAGATTTTGCGGTTGCAAGGTCAACAGAGGTAGTAGCAGAAGTGTCACTATTTGAATCAGAACTATTTTCGCTATCAGGTTTGAAAGCTTTCATCATCGCTTCGCGATTAACAGATAACGTTACAGTTGCGCCAGCTTGCTTTTTAGCACTTTTTACAGCTGAATCAGCAGCATTTTTGATAGTCAAGCCTGCTAGAACAAAAATCAAGATGGCACTAGTCACTAGAATTAGTAGCCCAGTACGTCCTTTTTTGGCTTTTGTCGCAAGCCAAGCACGTTTAATAAAATTCATATAAAACTCCTTTGCAATTGTGTTACAAAAATATTAGGGGATTAGACTTAATCGAAACTGAAAGAAAGCTAAAATAAAGCTTAAATACGTAAAGTTGACACCGCAGATAACGTACGGATATAACGAACGATATAAAAACACAAAGAAAAAATAGTTGACATAAAACGAATGAAGTTGTAGAATGATAATGGAAGGGTAAGTTTTTACCTAGCGATGCTCTATTGTACCAATGCTCAGTAGAGTTATAGGAAGGTCATTTTTTAATGAAAGAGTCGATGTGTTTTTTTGCCTACTCTGACAGAGAAAAAGTGGCCTTTTTGTATTGTCCTTTGACTTTGTTTGAGTTTGCAAGGACACAAAGACCATGGAGAAACTTATATGTATAACGAAATGCCTGTCTTTGATTACGAAGATATTCAACTCATTCCTAACAAATGTATCATTAAAAGCCGTTCAGAAGCAGATACGCATGTGACACTTGGTGATTATACTTTTAAGTTGCCGGTTGTTCCAGCGAACATGCAAACAATCATCGATGAAGATATCGCTGAAAAGCTTGCAAAAGATGGTTATTTTTACATTATGCATCGTTTTGACGAAGCGTCTCGTAAACCTTTTGTTAAGCGTATGCATGATCAAGGATTGATTGCTTCAATCTCAGTAGGTGTTAAAGATTATGAGTATGAATTTGTCTCAAGTTTAAAAGATGATGCACCAGAATTTATCACGATTGATATTGCCCATGGACATTCTGACAGCGTTATTGAGATGATTAAACACATTAAAAAAGAATTACCGGGAACTTTTGTTATTGCTGGTAATGTCGGCACCCCTGAAGCTGTTCGTGAGTTGGAAAATGCCGGCGCTGATGCCACAAAAGTTGGGATTGGTCCTGGTAAAGTATGTATCACAAAAGTGAAAACTGGTTTTGGAACAGGCGGCTGGCAATTAGCGGCATTACGTTGGTGTGCTAAGGCAGCTCGTAAACCAATTATTGCTGATGGTGGTATCAGAACTCACGGTGACATTGCAAAATCAATTCGCTTTGGTGCAACAATGGTGATGATTGGTTCGCTTTTTGCTGGACACCTAGAAAGTCCAGGAAAATTGGTAGAAGTAGATGGTAAACAATATAAAGAATATTACGGTTCAGCATCTGAATACCAAAAAGGAGAACATAAAAACGTCGAAGGTAAGAAAATCTTGCTTCCAGTTAAAGGACATCTAAAAGATACTCTTACTGAAATGCAAGAAGATCTTCAAAGTTCGATTTCATATGCCGGCGGCCGTGACCTTCATGCATTGACACGCGTTGATTATGTCATCGTTAAAAATTCAATCTGGAATGGTGATTCAATTTAGAACAGGAAATTTGTCATTATTTTCAGAATATTACTTCTTTAATAATAGGACCAATGTCATCTTGAATTCCAAGATTAAAATGATACAATAGTTCTATCATTAATGTGATGGTTAAAATTTAATAATACTTATTTATGCTACGAATGGGCGTAGCGTTTCTACAAGACACCGTAATGTCTAACAATAAGTCAATTCTCAGTTGCTGTCTGAGAAGACATTTTTGCATAGTTGTGAAAATGTGACCGAGTTTTGCAAGAGGTGTTTACGAATTGTAAACATCTCTTTTTTGTAACACTTGTCTTTGTTAATAGCCCTTGAAAGCTTCATAGTAAGTTGTTAGTTTTGACATCCAATTTTAACTATTTTTTTAAAGGAGAATCCATGAAATTATTGGAAGATCGCATCTTAAAAGATGGGAATGTTTTGGGTGAGGATATTTTGAAAGTTGATAGCTTTCTTACTCACCAAGTTGACTATGAATTAATGCAAGAAATTGGTAAAGTTCTTGCGCAAGCTTACAAAGATGCTGGAATTACAAAAGTCGTCACTATTGAAGCCTCAGGTATTGCTCCAGCACTTTATACAGCACAAGCCATGGGCGTTCCAATGATTTTTGCTAAAAAAGCTAAAAATATTACAATGACTGAGGGCATTCTAACTGCTGAAGTTTATTCATTTACTAAACGTGTGACAAGTACGGTATCAATCGCAAGTAAATTCTTGTCAGAAGATGATACAGTTTTAATCGTCGATGACTTTTTGGCAAATGGTCAAGCTGCTAAAGGTCTTTTGGAAATTATTGGTCAAGCAGGTGCAAAAGTTGCTGGTATCGGTATTGTGATTGAAAAATCTTTCCAAACAGGTCGTAAATTACTAGAAGAAACAGGTGTTCCTGTGACATCTCTTGCACGTATTAAAGAATTCAAAGATGGACAAGTTGTCTTTGCGGAGGCTGATGCATAAAATGGAAATGAATGAACAAAAACACTCACAAGCTGCCATTTTAGGTTTGCAACATTTGCTTGCTATGTACGCTGGTTCAATCTTGGTTCCAATCATGATTGCTAGCGCTCTTAATTATTCAGCAGAGCAATTAACTTACTTGATTTCAACTGATATTTTCATGTGTGGTGTAGCAACTTTCTTACAATTGCAGTTGCGTAAACACTTTGGTGTAGGTCTTCCAGTTGTACTTGGTTGTGCCTTCCAATCAGTTGCACCTTTATCAATCATCGGTGCCAAACAGGGTTCAGGCTATATGTTTGGGGCTTTGATTGTCTCTGGTATTTATGTGATTTTGATTTCTGGTATTTTCTCAAAAATTGCTGATTTTTTCCCACCAGTTGTTACTGGTTCTGTCATCACAACTATTGGTTTGACTTTGATTCCAGTTGCTATTGGGAACATGGGTGATAATAGTGACAAACCAACAGCTCAATCATTGATTTTGGCGCTTGTAACCATTGCGATTGTTCTTGCGGTTAATATTTTCGCCAAAGGATTTATTAAATCTATTGCCATTTTGATTGGTCTGATTGGTGGAACAATCGTAGCAGCTTTCATGGGCTTGGTTGATCCATCAGTTGTTGCAAATGCACCGCTTGTTCATATTCCACAACCATTTTACTTTGGTGCACCAAAATTTGAAATTACATCAATTATTATGATGTGTATCATTGCAACGGTTTCTATGGTTGAATCAACTGGTGTTTATCTTGCATTGTCAGATTTGACTGGTGAAAAATTAGACAGCAAACGTCTTCGTAACGGTTACCGTGCAGAAGGTGCAGCTGTTCTTCTTGGTGGTATTTTCAATACTTTCCCATATACTGGATTTTCTCAAAACGTTGGTTTAGTTCGTATTTCAGGAATCAAAACACGTCGTCCAATTTACTACACAGCTTTATTCCTCGTGATTCTTGGTTTGCTTCCAAAATTTGGAGCAATGGCACAAATGATTCCAAGTCCAGTTCTTGGTGGTGCTATGATTGTTCTTTTTGGTATGGTAGCTCTTCAAGGGATTCAAATGCTAAATCAAGTTGATTTTAAAAATAATGAATACAACTTCATTATCGCTGCGGTTTCAATCGCTTGTGGTGTTGGTTTTAACGGAACAAATCTCTTTGTTAGCCTTCCAAATACAGTTCAAATGTTCTTGACAAATGGTATTGTTATTGCTGCATTATTTGCTGTTGTTCTTAATTTGATTTTAAACGGAAAACCAAAAAAATAAGCGTTTAGACATAAAAAATTCATCTAGGATTTTTCCTAGATGAATTTTTATTATCGTAATAATCGAAATCGTGAGCGTAAGCCATTTGTCATGGCTAAGCGATTATCTTTAGTGATAACAATCCCTTCAATATGAGGTAGAGACTGAATAGTTGCTAAAGCTTGCATAATCGGAAGACCAAAGAGACGAGTGGTCCAGATTTCACAATCAACTGATAAGTCAGAAACAATCGTAAGGCTTGCCATTTCAGTGTCAATTGGATAGCCTGTTTTTTGGTCAAAGATATGATGGTATTCTTTATCACCAACCTTTAAACGACGTTCATAGATTCCTGATGTAACGACTGACTGATTTTTGATAGCAAGAACACCAATATTATTGCCTCTAGGTAGTTGTGGATTTTGGATACCGATTCGCCAAATACCATTATCCTGTTTTGGATTGTCGCCATAAACCAAGACATTGCCACCCAAATTAATCATAGCAGAGCTGACTTTTTCTGATTTCAGGTAATCCATAACTTTGTCCACAATATATCCCTTTGCGATGGCACCAAGGTCGATTTTCATGCCTTTTTGGTTTAGAAAAACACTTTGTTTTTTATTATCTAAGATAATGTTTTGGGGATTTGATAATGCTAGCGCCTCTTGAACTTTTTCTTGACTAGGGACGTTAGCATCTTCAAATCCAATGCGCCAGCTTTGAACCAAAGGCCCGATAGCGATATTAAGATTGCCAGGTTGAGCAAGGCTATGTTTTTTTCCGATTTGTGTAAGTTCAAATAAGTCTGGGTGAACAGTTACTGGAGCGATACCAGACTGATCATTGATGACCATAAGTTCTGAATCAGCGTCGTTAGCACTGAAGCGATCTTTATAAACTGTTAGCAGATGACAAACTTCAGCAATATGATTTTGAGGTGTATCAGAATCAATTAAAATATCAATAGTTGTCCCCATCATCTGAATACTATGGCCAAGTTGCAAATGCTCACCTCCTGAATATTCATATGTTTTTAGCATATCGTTTTCTTAACGGAAAAGCAATTTATAAGTCAGTAAAAAAGCTTGAGACAATCGCCTCAAGCATAGTTGTTATGAAAAATTAGTTTTTCTTTTTCATTTCACCATGTGGGTAGTAAGTACCTTCTGGCATATCGTTGATGAAAACGTGGATAGCTTCTTTTGGAGCTTTAGCGATACGTGAAACAACTTCAGTAACTTCGCGAGCAAGCTCAACTTTTTGTTCTTGACTACGACCTTCGAACAAATCAATTTTTACGAATGGCATAAGAATCTCCTTTAAAATAAATTAACAGTAACATTGTAGCACATTCTGAGAGAAAATTCAGTAAAATTAAGAAATATCAGCTGTTTAGACAAGCTTTTTGTGCTATTTTAGAAGAAATCTTATTTAAACAATTTCAAAATATCTGATAAACCAAATGTTGTTTTATGGTAAACCTTATTATAAGCTGCTCTTTTCGGGTTCTTTACCCAGCCCATACCTTTTTTACCGTAGCCAGGGATAAGAGCTTTTTTAGCTTGTCGTTTCCACTTAGCAGTAGTGCGAGCTTTTAAACTCTTTTTAAGACTTGGTTTTCGAAATCCAACTTTCATGATTGTACCTCTTACTTACTATTCAATTTTTTAAGTTCGTCAATAATCTGTTGATTTTGATTAATTAAAAGCCAGTTTTGTTCTACTAATGCAGACAAATAAGAAAGTTTAGTTTGGTCAACGCCGTTGTTAAACGAAAGCGCTAGCCCAGCTTTGATAAGCCCGTTGCCGGCCATTTCATTTGCAATACGTTGAACTTGAGCATAACTATCTTGAGATAAACCTTTAACGCCACGCGCTTCAAGGTAAGCTTCAGTTTTTTCTTCTTTTGTTTTTCCAAACAATGCCATTTTCTTTTTCTCCATATTTTCAACTTTTAACGTGATTCATTCTTTGCACATAAAACTATTGATTATTTTTATCTCCAGCATATAGAGCAATGAAGATGGCTAATAGTGCTGTGATTATAATAAATTTCACTTTGACTTTCCTTTGTATGTTTTTTTATAACATGTTATAAGATACTCCATTGTTTTTCCTTCGTCAATACTGTTTTTTTAAATATTCTTGTAACACAATCGTGATTTTTTTAATAAAGTGTCATCGTATTTACATGAGTAGCTGTGCTACAATAGAGTTAAGCATTAACAATTTAACAGTGCAAGGAGTGGCGGTTTTGTCGCTCTTTAGTGCGTTGATTTGTTATTCAATAGTGTTGGTTACCGATATCACATTTAGTGATAAAAGCTAAGGCAAAATTTGCTTTAGCTTTTTTTATGCTGTTAAATGCTTGTAGTAGTGGGATGTGAACGTTTTTGAGGCATTGAATTGATCCTTCTTCTTGTTTATCCATCAGCGATTTTATGGTAGAATAGTAGAATATTAGTAGAAGGTAGGATTGTCACTTTTGGCTCAACTCTATTATAAATATGGAACCATGAATTCTGGTAAGACCATTGAAATTTTGAAAGTAGCTCATAACTATGAAGAACAAGGCAAGCCTGTTGTCATTATGACGTCAGCACTTGATACACGCGATGGTTATGGTGTTGTTTCTAGTCGTATCGGCATGCGCCGAAAAGCTGTTGCGATTACAAATGATATGGATGTTTTTGCTTACGTCAAAGCTCTACCAGAAAAACCTTATTGTGTTCTTATCGATGAATGTCAGTTTTTAACGAAAAAGCATGTCTATGAATTAGCACGTGTTGTTGATGAATTAGAAGTACCAGTTATGGCTTTTGGGTTAAAAAATGATTTTCAGAACGAATTATTCGAAGGTTCAAAATACCTACTGCTTTTAGCAGATAAAATTGATGAAATTAAAACTATTTGTCAGTTCTGTTCTAAAAAAGCCACAATGGTTTTACGAACTGAAAATGGAAAGCCGGTCTACGAGGGAGATCAAATCCAAATTGGAGGAAATGAGACTTACATCCCAGTTTGCCGTAAACACTATTTTCATCCAATGATTTCAGACGAAAAATAAGAAAAAGGAATTTGTAAAAGAGAGGGAAATAAACTCAGATGAACATTTATGATCAGCTACAAGCGGTTGAAGACCGTTATGAAGAATTAGGAGAATTACTAAGTGACCCAGATGTCGTTAGTGATACAAAACGCTTCATGGCTTTATCTAAAGAGGAAGCAAGTACACGTGAAACTGTAACAGTTTACCGCGAGTACAAAAAAGTTCTTCAAAACATTGAAGATGCCGAAGAAATGATTAAAGATGCTGGTGGTGATCCAGAACTTGAAGAAATGGCAAAAGAAGAACTTAAAGAATCAAAAGCAGCCAAAGAAGATTACGAAGAAAAACTTAAAATTCTTCTTTTACCAAAAGATCCAAATGATGACAAAAACATTATCTTGGAAATTCGCGGTGCTGCTGGTGGTGACGAAGCTGCTCTATTTGCTGGCGACCTTCTTCAAATGTATCAAAAATACGCTGAAAGCCAAGGCTGGAAATTTGAAGTTATGGAAGCCTCATACAATGGTGTCGGTGGTATCAAAGAAGTTGTTGTCATGGTATCAGGTCAATCTGTTTATTCTAAATTGAAATATGAATCAGGTGCTCACCGTGTGCAACGTGTCCCTGTTACAGAAAGCCAAGGTCGTGTCCACACATCTACAGCGACAGTTCTTGTCATGCCTGAAGTTGAAGAAGTAGAATACGAAATCGATCCAAAAGACTTGCGCGTAGATATCTATCACGCATCTGGTGCCGGTGGACAAAACGTCAATAAAGTTGCGACAGCCGTTCGTATGGTTCACATTCCAACTGGTATCAAAGTTGAAATGCAAGAAGAACGTACACAACAAAAGAACCGTGATAAAGCCATGAAAGTCATTCGTGCGCGTGTTGCGGACCACTTTGCTCAAATTGCTCAAGACGAACAAGATGCTGAACGTAAATCAACAGTTGGTACTGGTGATCGTTCAGAACGTATCCGTACTTATAACTTCCCACAAAACCGTGTGACAGACCACCGTATTGGTTTGACATTGCAAAAATTGGATACTATTTTGTCAGGTAAATTGGATGAAGTAATTGATGCCCTCATCTTGTTTGATCAAACTAAGAAACTAGAAGAGTTAAATCAATAATGAACTATGCTGAAACAATCAGCCAACTAGAAAAACATTTACAAGAAATTGGAGAGGATCCAGAGAATTTGACTTACGTTTTTCGTGAATTAAAAGGCTGGACGCTTCTTGATTTCATTTTACATCAAAATAAAGAACTTACTGATCAAGACCAAAAATTGTTAGATACGATTATGGCTCAACTAAAAGAGCATCGTTCTCCGCAATACATCACTGGAAAAGCTTATTTTCGTGATTTGGAGCTTGCGGTTGACGAGCGTGTCTTAATTCCGCGACCTGAGACTGAAGAATTGGTTGATCTGGTTTTAAAGGAAAATAGCAAAGCTGATTTGCGTGTTTTAGACATCGGAACAGGCAGTGGAGCGATTGCGATTTCACTTAAGGCTGCGCGACCAGATTGGCAAGTAACGGCTTCTGATATCTCCAAAGAAGCTCTGCAATTGGCAAAAGAAAACAGTGTAACAAATCAGGTGTCGCTTGATTTTGTAGAATCTGATGTTTTTAACCAAGTGACAGGAACTTTTGATGTCATTATTTCTAATCCGCCTTACATTGCTCACAATGATAAGGATGAGGTTGGTATTAATGTCCTTGCTTCTGAGCCACATTTGGCTTTGTTTGCGGATGAAGATGGTTTTGCGATTTATCGTCGTATTATCGAAGGCGCTAGTGAACATCTGTCGCAAGACGGTAAACTTTATTTTGAAATTGGCTATAAGCAAGGAGATGGCTTGCGAGCTTTGCTTGGCAAACATTTTCCAGAAAAACGTGTCCGTGTATTACAAGACATATTTGGTAAAGATAGAATGGTCGTGATGGATAATGGCTAATTTGGAAGAAATACTTCAAACAGGTGGTGCAGTGATTTTACCGACAGAAACTGTTTATGGGCTTTTTGCACAAGCCATGAATGAAGAAGCGGTTGAACAAGTTTATCACTTAAAACGTCGTCCTAAAGAGAAAGCTATGAATCTTAATGTAGCAGATTATGAGACAATTTTAGCTTTTTCCAAAAATCAACCAATTTATCTTAAAAAACTGTATGATGCTTTTTTACCCGGACCATTAACCATTATTTTACAGGCAAATGACCGTGTGCCAGCTTGGATCAATTCTGGCTTATCAACAATTGGTTTTAGAATTCCCAAACACCCACAGACTTTAGCTTTAATTAAAAAGACAGGTCCGTTAATTGGTCCGTCAGCAAATATTTCTGGTCAAGAAAGTGGGAAAGTTTTTACTGAAATTAAAGCGCAATTCGGAAGTTCGGTTTCAGGACTTTCGGATGATGCTGCGATTACAGGTGTCGACTCGACAATTTTGGATTTATCAGGTGATTTTGCACGTATTTTACGCCAAGGAGCTATTACGAAAGAAACCTTGCTTGCTCGTGTGCCGGAATTGCCTTTTGCAAAAGATTAACTTTTTGGGAATTTATTTGATACTGTTTCGGCTTTTACAATCGCTAATGATTGTGACTTGATCTTATCAAAAGGAGATAAGGATATGATTTTTGACAAGGAAAACTACGAAGCATTTGACACAGAACTTTGGCAAGTGATTCACGCTGAAGAAGTTCGTCAACAAAATAATATTGAGCTCATTGCCTCTGAAAATGTTGTCTCTAAAGCTGTTATGGCAGCCCAAGGCACATTGCTGACTAACAAATATGCCGAAGGTTACCCTGGCAAACGTTATTATGGTGGAACTGATTGTGTGGATATTGTTGAGAATTTAGCTATCGAACGTGCTAAAGAATTGTTCGGTGCTAAGTTTGCTAACGTTCAACCACACTCAGGAAGTCAAGCTAATGCCGCAGCTTATATGGCTTTAATCCAACCCGGGGATACTGTCTTAGGAATGGATTTGGCTGCGGGAGGTCACTTGACTCACGGTGCATCAGTCAGCTTTTCAGGAAAAACATATCATTTTATCTCTTATTCAGTTGCCCCAGTCACTGAACGCATCGATTATGATAAATTGGCAGATTTGGCTAAGGAAGTCAAACCTAAGTTAATCGTTGCAGGTGCCTCAGCTTATTCACGTATTATTGATTTTCCACGTTTTAGAGAAATCGCTGATAGTGTTGGAGCTTATTTAATGGTTGACATGGCACACATTGCAGGGCTTGTGGCTTCTGGTCATCATCCAAGCCCAGTACCTTATGCACATGTGACAACGACAACAACGCACAAGACTCTTCGTGGACCGCGTGGTGGACTTATTTTGACTAATGATGAAGCTATTGCTAAGAAGATTAATTCTGCAGTCTTTCCAGGGCTTCAAGGCGGTCCTTTGATGCATGTTATTGCTGGTAAAGCAGTTGCTTTGAAAGAAGCCTTGGATCCAGCTTTTAAAGAATATGGCGAAAATGTGATTAAAAACGCCGGTGCTATGGCTGATGTCTTTAATCAACATCCAAATTTCCGTGTGATTTCAGGTGGAACAGACAATCATGTCTTTCTTGTTGATGTGACAAAAGTGGTCGAAAACGGAAAATTGGCTCAGAACATTTTAGAGTCTGTTAACATTACGCTTAACAAAAATTCGATTCCATTTGAAACCTTATCACCATTTAAGACATCTGGTATCCGAATTGGTTCACCAGCTATTACTAGCCGTGGTATGGGCGAAAAAGAATCACGTGCCATTGCTGAATTGATTGTAAAAGCACTTGAAAACTATCAAAATGAAACTATTTTAGAGGAGGTTCGTCGTGAGGTTAAAGCACTGACAGATGCTTTCCCACTTTATTAACGAACAGCTGAACACGTTTGATGTGTTCAGACATACATAACCATGATTGATTTATATATTAAACGCATTGTTATTCATCAATTTACGCCAAATGATACGGAATTGATTTTGTCAAATCAGTTATTGACGATTACGCCGCGTATTGATGAGTATTTTCGTAAAAAATTAAGCAAAGTTTTCTCAGATGAAGCCAAACGTGGAACGTTCTCAGAAGACAATGTCTTTCTTAGTTATTTGAGTGATGATTTGATGGAATCATCCGTTAAAATCGCTCAGCTTTGGAAAGAAGAGTTTGTCATTTCTGATAATCAAAAGACAAATGATTTGGTCTTCATCCAATTTGATAAAGACGGTGTTGAGCATTTTGCTTTTCTTCGTGTGGCCTTAAGAGAAAATTTCACACACATTTCAAGTGACAGTGAAAGTCCGATTAAAATCACACAAAATAATTACCCATCTGCGGCTCAAACGCCAGATGAAGCTTTGGTCATTAATCGCGTTAATCACCATTATTATTTGATTGAAAAACGTATTAAGCACAACGGAAGCTTTGCCAACTATTTTTCAGAGAATCTTTTGCAAGTTCAGCCAGAACAATCGGTCAAAAAATCGATTAAAATGGTAGAACAAGCTGCCCAGAAAATCGCTGAAAATTTCCAACAAGATGATTTTGCCTTCCAATCTAAAATGAAAGCAGCTATTCATAAAAATTTGGAAGAAGAGCAAGAATTATCACCTGAAAAGTTGGCTGATCAACTCTTTGATAATAATTTAACCGCTCGTTTAACATTTGTCGATGAATTGAAAGAGAGCATTCCAGAGCCTATTCAGGTCTCGGACATTGACCATTCACGTCAAACGAAAAAATTAGAGAATCAAAAATTGTCACTGTCAAATGGTATTCAATTGATTGTTCCTAATAATGTTTATGAAGATGCAGAGTCGGTTGAATTTATTCAGAATCCAAATGGAACCTATTCCATCTTGATTAAAAATATAGAGGATATTCAAAATAAATAATGTTTAAGTTCTTAAAACGCCTGATTATACTGGTTTTTGTCCTTTTCTGTGGGTATCAAGTTTATGTAACTCACGAAAATGTTCATAAAGTTTTACAGTATAAAAGTATGGTTAAAGAGATTTTAGACGACAATGACACAAAGGCTAATGTTGAGTTGGTATTGGCGATGATTTACACTGAAACTAAAGGAAACGAAGACGATGTAATGCAGTCAAGTGAAAGTTCAGATGGTGTTGCTAATTCGATTACCGATAGTCAGACCAGTATTCGTCAGGGTGTCACAGTCCTTTCAGAAAATCTTTCTTTAGCTGATGAGGCAGGAGTAGATGTTTGGACAGCCGTTCAAGCTTATAACTTTGGAACATCTTATATTGATTATGTTGCAAAGAACGGTAGTAAAAATACAATTGCTTTAGCTAAAACTTATTCACGCGATGTAGTAGCTCCAAGTCTTGGTAACACGACTGGTGAATCTTATTTTTACTATCATCCTCTCGCTTTAATTTCAGGTGGGCAATTATATAAAAATGGTGGTAACATCTATTACTCGCGTGAAGTTCATTTTAATTTGTATTTGATTGAATTAATGAGCTTATTTTAATTTAGTAAGGTTTAGAGTTTAGAATCTCTATTAAAACAGAGAAACATGAAGTATTTAAGTCGTTATTTCAAAGGGTACCTAAAGGAGACAATCTTAGGTCCCCTTTTCAAGTTGTTTGAAGCATCATTTGAATTATTAGTGCCAATTATTATTGCAAGAATTGTTGATACGATTATCCCAAGTGATAATAAGGTAAATCTTGTTTTGATGATTGGTCTTTTGTTCTTGTTTGCAATTGTTGGTGTGATTGTTGCCATCACTGCGCAGTATTTTTCTTCAAAAGCAGCAGTTGGCTATACGCGTCAATTGACATCGGATTTATTTAAGAAAATCATGGGCTTGAGTAAGGAAGATCGTGATAAGTTGACAACTTCAAGCTTAGTTACGCGTTTAACCAGTGATACTTATCAAATTCAGACAGGAATTAATCAATTTTTACGTCTTTTCCTTCGCGCACCGATTATTGTTTTTGGTGCTATTATCATGGCTTTTAACATCAGTCCCAAAATGACCATCGACTTTTTGGTCATGGTTGCCATTTTATTTATGATTGTCTTTGCCATGTCACATCTGTTGAATCCAATCTATGCTAAGATTCGTCGTGCGACAGATAAGATTGTTAACATGACACGTCAACAATTAGAAGGGGTTCGTGTTATTCGAGCTTTTGGTCAAGTTGATAAGGAAGAAAGAGAATTTGCTGCTGGAAACCAAGACTACACTGATTTACAGTTAAAAGCAGGACGTCTTTCAAGTTTAGTCACACCATTAACATACCTTGTGGTTAATAGCACTTTGGTTCTTGTGATTTGGCAAGGAAATCTTCAGATTAGTAATGATTTGCTTTCTCAAGGGATGTTAATTGCCTTGGTTAATTATCTTTTGCAAATTCTAACAGAATTGCTTAAGATGACTATGCTTGTGACATCATTGAACCAATCATTTATCAGTGCTAAACGTATTACAGAAGTTTTTGAAAAAGACTCTGAAGATTTATCAACTGAGTTGGAGCAAATGCAGTCTGAGTATGCTGTTTTGGTTAAAGACATGAGCTTTACTTATCCAACAGCAGCAGAGCCTTCACTATCTCACATTGATTTTCATTTAAATCCGGGTGATTTCTTAGGAATTATTGGTGGGACAGGTTCTGGGAAATCTACTTTGGTAGAATTGCTGACTCATCTCTATACACCTCAGGAAGGTAGCTTAGCTATTTTCCACAATCATTTTTCTCCTAAAACGCTCGGACAATGGCGTTCTTGGGTCAATGTGGTGCCACAAAAAGCCGAGCTTTTCCAAGGAACTATCCGATCAAACTTGATCTTAGGATTAAAAGGTGATGTCAGCGATGAAGACTTGTGGCGTGCCTTATCTATTGCTCAAGCTAGTGATTTTGTTTCTGAAAAAGAAGGACAATTGGATGCGCCAGTAGAAGCTTTTGGTCGCAATTTCTCTGGTGGTCAACGTCAACGTCTGACCATTGCGCGTGCTATTGTTCAAAAGGCACCGCTCCTCATTTTGGATGATTCAACATCAGCACTTGACTATTTGACAGAATCAAAATTATTATCAGCCATTCATGAACAATTAAGTGATACGACATTGATTTTGATTTCACAACGTACCAATAGTTTGAAAGCTGCAGACAAGATTTTGCTTTTGGATAAAGGGCATCAACTTGGATTTGCTAGTCACGATGACTTGCTTGCAACTAATGACCTTTACCGAGATATCCACTATTCACAACACCAAAAAGGAAAGGAGGACTAGAACATGAAAGCAAGAAAACAATCTGATACAAGCCGCCGTTTGTTCAAGGAACTCCTTTCTCAAAAAGGTTTGGTGATTGGAGCGACTCTTGGTACCATTGCACAAGTTGCTTTGACTGTTTACCTCCCAGTCTTAATTGGTAATGCTGTTGATGTGGTTTTATCTCCAAAATCATTAACGCTGATTATCCCAATTATCACTAAAATGGTTATTGTCATTGCCCTAAACACCTTAGTGCAATGGATGAATCCTTTGATTTATAACCGTTTGACCTTTGGCTATATTTATGACCTACGTCAAAGGGTTATGGCAAAATTGAATCAAATGCCAATTTCTTATCTTGATAAGAAGAGTTCTGGTGATTTGGTGAGCCGTGTAACAACTGATGCAGAGCAATTGAGTAACGGACTTTTGATGGTTTTCAATCAATTCTTCATTGGTATTTTAACGATTATCATCACAATCATTACCATGGCTGATATTGATTTACTGATGCTCGGTTTGGTGCTTATTTTAACACCTTTATCACTTTTCTTGGCCCGCTTTATTGCCAATAAGAGTTACCATCTTTATCAAAAACAAACCAAATCTCGTGGTCGCCAAACTCAATACATTGAAGAAATGATTCGTCAAGAAAGTCTTTTGCACATCTTTAATGCGCAAGAAGCTGCTATCGATACATTCACAGAAATCAATGACACTTATGCAGATTATTCGCAAGGAGCTATTTTCTATTCATCAACGGTTAACCCATCAACACGATTTATCAATAGTTTGATTTATGCTTTATTGGCAGGGGTAGGAGCGCTTCGCATTATGTCAGGTGCCTTTACCGTTGGTCAATTGACAACTTTCTTGAACTACGTTACCCAATACACCAAGCCGTTTAATGATATTTCATCAGTTTTGTCAGAATTGCAAGGAGCGATTGCTTGTGCTGAGCGCTTGTATGCCATTTTAGATGAAGAGTATGAACCACTTCCAGTTACTAAACAATTGGATGCTGATAAGATTCAAGGTCAAATCGAGTTTAAAGATGTGTCATTTGGCTACACACCGCAGAAAACACTGATTAACCATTTAAACCTATCTATTCCTGCAGCTTCAAAAGTTGCCATCGTTGGTCCGACAGGTGCTGGTAAATCAACATTGATTAACCTTTTGATGCGTTTTTACGAAGTCGATAGCGGAGCCATTTATCTAGATGGTGTGTCAATGGCTAACTACTCTGTTGAAGAATTACGTCAACAAATTGGTATGGTGCTTCAAGAAACATGGTTAAAAGTTGGCACTATTCATGATAATATTGCCTATGGTAATCCTGACGCAACACGTGAAGAAGTTATTGAAGCCGCTAAATCAGCTAACGCTGATTTCTTCATTCGACAATTGCCAAATGGTTATGATACTTATTTATCTGACGCAGGTGCTTCCCTATCACAAGGTCAACGTCAGTTATTGACCATTGCCCGTATTTTTGTCAAGTTACCAAAAATCTTGATTTTGGACGAAGCGACATCATCTATCGATACTCGCACAGAAATCCTTGTTCAAGAAGCTTTTGAAAAATTGATGAAGGGTCGTACAAGCTTTATCATCGCTCACCGTTTATCAACGATTCAATCAGCTGATTGTATTTTGGTAATGGTTGATGGTGATATCGTAGAATACGGTACCCACGATGAATTAATGACAAAACAAGGTGTTTATTATCAAATGCAGACTGCACAAGCAGGATAATGTATTTAGTTTACATAAATTTAGATATGTAAAAGAGACTAAGGAAATCTTTCTAGTCTCTTTTTTGTATATATTATCTTTCTAGTGGAATCCAAGCGCTGACTGATTTTTCAGCAACGAGAAAATCACCATAGCCTTCTTTATCAATTAAGACTTGTGCAGTTTGATTGTCTAGGGCGTCAGTGAACAATTGGTCTGCCCATTTCTTCCCAACAAACATGCGTTTTGACTGAGCTTTGCTATTACTAATCAAAACAGCTAGAGCAGTAGGGTGTTCATCGTCACCTAAACAAGTCCAACCAATGCAGTTTGCTTGATCAAAATAATCAGTCTCTTGGCCGTAAACAGTTGTTTGTCGTAGTTCAAGCAGTTTATCGATTTGATTTTGGAAACTTTCTTGAGCAAATTGACCTGAAATGCCGTAGTAGTCTCCATAGAAAACACAAGGTAGTCCAGTTTGTCGAAGCAGAATCAAAGCGTAAGCGACTGGTTTAAACCATTCTTCGACAGTTGATTCCAAAGCTTGACCACGTTGAGTATCGTGATTATCAACGAAAGTCACAGCAGAATGGGGATGATTTTTAACTAAAGTCTGATTAAAAATGTGGCGTAAATCATAGTTCTCTTTAGCTTGACTTGCCTCGAAAAGATTTTGGTGAAGGCGAACATCAACCAAATCAAAGCGATAATCAGTGCTTTCAAGGTAGTCGTTGTTAGATTTTTCATCACCATTCCAAAATTCGCCAAAAACGTAAAAATCATCACCGTATTTGGCTTTCATATCGCGGATGAAATTGCCCATAAAGAAAGAATCAATGTGCTTGATGGCATCCAAGCGAAAACCACTAACACCTGTTGTTTTAAGGAACCAGTCTGCCCAATCATAAATATTTTGGATAACTTCTGGGTGTTTGAAATCAAGGTCGGCATACATAAGATAATCATAGTTGCCATTTTCACCGTCAACCAAATCTTGATTCGCCCAACCTTTATTATCTCCTTGAATTTGGAAAATCCCGTTTTTGCCAGTTTTGACATCGTAATCAGTACCAGTGAAATGATACCAATGCCATTCAAAATCATTATAAGTGTGATTACGGCCGTCAAAAGTGAAATTTGTCCAACCTTCAATTTCAAAGGGTTGACTGATAACCTTTGTGCGATCATCTGGGGCAACTTCAACAACATTGAAAGTTTCAGTATGGTCAGCGGCCGCTTTGTGATTTAAAATGACATCTGCTAAAGCTTTGATGCCGTTATTTTTCAAGGCTGCAATAGCATCTAAGTATTCAACTTTTGTTCCGTACTTAGTACGAATGGTACCTTTTTGGTCAAATTCACCTAAGTCAAAAAGGTCGTAGACCCCATATCCGACATCACCATCATGCGTCGCTTTAAAAGCAGGAGGCATCCAAATTTTTGTGATACCTTTTTTAGCTAGAGTAGGGGCATCAGCTGCCAGACGTTTCCAATGCTTACCATCATTTGGTAAATACCATTCAAAGTATTGCATCAAAGTTTCATTAATCATGATATCGTACCTCAAAGAGAAAGACTTTTTCTTTTATTTTAACAGAAACTTCAAATAATGCAAACGTTTGCGCTATAAAAAATCAAATAAAAAAACTGAGAATTGTTCTCAGCATTTAAATGGTGTGTATAATCCATTCACCGCCATAAAAGAGCAGTAAAATGTGTCCAATGATGGAAATTGGTTTACAGCAGACAATAATTTTAGAAAATGTTTTAAATGGCATATTACTAAGTGCCGCTAGCATAACCAATAAATCAGCAGGAGCAAAGGGCAAAAGCATGCAGATGGTGAAGACTACAGTAAAAGATTTATGTCTGGCAATTAGATCTTCGTATTTTTTCAGGGTGCTTTCTTTGATAAAGAGAAGGCAGAAACGCTTTCCATACCAACGTGTCAGTAAAAATAAAATCATTGTCCCAATAATAATGCCGATACAGCTGGTTAAAACACCAACTACTGGGTGAAAAGTCATCACAGCAAGCATCATGGTTAAGCTAGCTGGAACAATTGGAACGACAACTTGCATCATTTGGAAAATTGTAAAGAAGATTGCTCCCCAGACTTTATCCTGTCCAATGAGTGCTTGGATTTTTTCCTGATTAGTCAGATAACCGTGTTGGTATAGCCAAAAAATGCAGGCACAGGATATGATAAAGACAAGTGCTGATAGGATATGAATTAAGCGTTGAATTATTTTGTAATGTTGAAACAGAAGCGCCATCTCCAATCTTATTTCTTTATTTGCTGCTATCATTGTAAAACTTTTTGGAGATAAGTCAACTTTTTTTAAAAGTTTAAAAAGTGAAAATAGGTCTTAAGACGGATGTAGTATAAATCAGAAAGACCTATAATATAATTATCCTAAAAACTTTTCATATAACTCCGAAGCAAGTGGTTTTCCCGGCCCCTTGCTTTTTCTAGTTGTTTTAAAAAGTTATTATTTGTCTAAAAAATGATTAAATCCCTGGTGCCGCAAGCGTCTTTTTTATTTTTCTTTAAACGCTTCCAAAAAAGCGGTTAAATTATTTGTGATTTGAGACATAATAGCTTATGATTAATGGACTAACTAAGAAAGATATTTGGAGGACAATGGCATGAATTTGTCTCGAGAACAACATATGGAAATGTATCTGAAGATGCAGCGTATTCGTGAATTTGATATGCGAATTAACAAACTCGTACGACGAGGTTTCGTCCAAGGCATGACTCACTTTTCTGTTGGGGAAGAAGCGGCAAGTGTCGGGGCGATGGCTCATTTGACTTATGATGACATTATCTTTTCAAATCACAGAGGTCATGGGCAGTGTATTGCTAAAGACATGGATTTGAATAAAATGATGGCTGAACTCTCTGGCAAGGTGACTGGTGTGTCAAAAGGTCGTGGTGGTTCCATGCATTTGGCAGATTTTGAAAAAGGAAACTATGGGACTAATGGCATTGTCGGTGGTGGTTATGCTCTGGCTGTTGGCGCAGCCATTACGCAAGATTATCAAAAAACGAATAATATTGTTGTGGCATTTTCTGGTGATGGGGCGACAAATGAAGGCTCGTTTCATGAATCGGTTAACTTAGCAGCCACTTGGAAACTTCCTGTTATTTTCTTCATTATTAATAATCGTTATGGCATTTCTATGAATATTAGGAAAGCAACAAATACACCTCATCTCTACACAAGAGCGGAAGCTTACGGTATTCCAGGCTTTTATTGCGAAGATGGCAATGATGTTTTAGCTGTATATGAAACCATGGGCAAAGCTGTTGAACATGTTCGTTCTGGTAATGGTCCAGCGATTGTTGAGGTCGAATCTTACCGTTGGTTTGGTCATTCAACCGCTGATGCTGGTAAATATCGTAGTAAAGAAGAGGTTGATGAATGGAAGCAAAAAGACCCACTTGTTAAATTCCGTAAGTATTTAACTGAGAATCAGATTGTAAGTTCAGAAGAACTTGATGTTATTGATGCACAAGTGGTTAAAGAAATAGATGATGCTTATGAATTTGCGCAAAATAGTCCAGAACCAGATTTATCAGTTGCTTTTGAGGATGTCTGGGTAGATTAAATAGCTTTTCAATGACAAAGAGGAGAGAAAATAATGACTGAAACAAAACAAATGGCCTTGCGAGAAGCCATTAATCTTGCTATGACAGAAGAAATGCGAAAAGATGACAAGATTTTTCTCATGGGTGAGGATGTTGGGATTTATGGTGGTGACTTTGGAACATCTGTTGGGATGTTTGAGGAGTTTGGGCCCGAGCGTATCAAGGACACGCCGATTTCAGAAGCAGCTATTGCTGGAAGTGCCATTGGTGCAGCCATAACTGGTCTTCGTCCGATTGTTGACGTGACTTTTATGGATTTTATTACCATTGCTCTTGATGCTATTGTTAATAATGGCGCTAAGAATAATTACATGTTTGGTGGTGGTTTGAAAACACCTGTGACCTTTCGTGTAGCCTCTGGTTCTGGTATCGGTTCAGCTGCACAGCATTCGCAGTCTCTGGAAGCTTGGTTAACCCATATTCCTGGTATTAAGGTTGTTGCTCCAGGGAATGCTAATGATGCCAAAGGGCTTTTAAAATCAGCCATTCGTGATAACAACATCGTTATTTTCATGGAGCCTAAGGCGCTTTATGGTAAGAAAGAAGACGTTATCTTGGATTCTGATTTTTACCTGCCTTTAGGAAAAGGTGAGATTAAGCGTGAAGGAAGTGATCTGACTATTGTCTCTTATGGTCGCATGTTAGAGCGTGTGCTTCAAGCAGCAGATGAAGTAGCGGCTGATGGGATTAGTGTCGAAGTGGTGGATCCTCGCACCTTAATACCTCTTGATAAGGAGTTGATTATCAGTTCTGTTAAGAAGACTGGTAAGCTCATGTTAGTTAATGATGCTTATAAGACAGGTGGCTTTATTGGTGAAATTGCTGCGCAGGTAACCGAAAGCGAAGCCTTTGACTACCTTGATTATCCAATTGTTCGTTTGGCAAGTGAAGATGTTCCAGTCCCTTACGCCCGTGTTTTGGAGCAGGGCATTCTGCCAGACGTTGACAAGATTAAGGCAGCCATCTATAAAATGGCTCGCAACGGTCGTGATGCCTAAGGAGGTGTTTTCTGTGGCAAATGAAATTATTATGCCAAAGCTTGGTGTAGACATGCAAGAAGGAGAAATTCTTGAATGGAAAAAAGCTGAAGGTGATAAGATCGAAGAAGGGGATATTCTTCTTGAAATCATGTCTGACAAGACGAACATGGAACTAGAAGCAGAAGATTCAGGTGTTCTTTTGAAAATTCTGCACCCAGCAGGTGACGTGGTAGCTGTTACTGAGGTGATTGGTTATATTGGAGCAGAAGGGGAGAAACTTCCTGATTCTGTAGGAATAGAGCAAGCAAATCAGCCAGGATCAAGTCAGAAAGCGTCAGCTGATTCCTTATCAGAAGATTTAGCGCCAGCTATTTCTCAAAAGAATGATGAAGATGATAAGATTCGTGCTACACCAGCGGCACGTCAATTGGCACGTGAACGTGGCATTAATATCAAAGAGGTTAGTGGTAGCGGTGAAAATGGCCGCATTCATAAGGATGATGTCGCTTCATTTAATAGGGTCCGTGTAACACCATTAGCTCGTAAAATTGCTGACGACATTGGTGTTGATATCACTGGTATTGTTGGAACTGGTGTTGGTGGCAAGATTACTAAGAAGGATATCTTAGCTCAAATGACAAGCAATGAACCTCTTTCTGAAACGGTAAGTGTTCAAAAAGAAGTTGTTGATTTACCAGAAGGTGTTGAAGTGATTAAGATGTCTGCGATGCGCAAGGCAATATCAAAAGGAATGTCACATTCTTATTTCACTGCGCCGACCTTTACACTTAACTATGATATTGATATGACGAATTTGATTGCTCTTCGCAAGCAATTGATTGAGCCAATCAAAGCTAAGACGGGCTATAAAGTAACTTTTACAGATTTAATTGGACTTGCGGTTGTTAAAATATTGATGAAAGAAGAACACCGTTATCTAAATGCTTCTTTGATTAATGATGGGCAAGACATTGAATTGCATCACTTTGTGAATCTAGGAATAGCTGTTGGCTTGTCTGATGGTCTTGTCGTTCCAGTAGTTCAAGAAGCTGATAAAATGAGCCTCTCAGAGTTTGTAGTAGCTTCAAAAGATGTAATTCAAAAAGCTCAATCTGGAAAATTGAGAGCATCAGAAATGTCTGGGTCGACTTTCTCAATCACAAATCTAGGAATGTTTGGAACCAAGTCTTTTAATCCGATTATTAATCAACCAAATTCAGCCATTTTAGGCATTTCAGCAACGATTGAGACACCGGTTGCTTATGACGGTCAAGTCGTCATTCGTCCGATTATGGGAATGAGTTTGACAATTGATCATCGACTGGTTGATGGAATGAATGGTGCAAAATTTATGTTAGATCTCAAGGCACTTCTTGAAAATCCATTAGAATTGCTGATTTAGACAAAGTTAAGAAAGGGAAAAAACTTATGGCAGTAGAAATTATCATGCCAAAGCTTGGCGTTGATATGCAAGAAGGCGAGATTATCGAGTGGAAAAAAGCTGAGGGCGATAGCGTCAAAGAGGGTGACATTCTCCTTGAAATCATGTCTGATAAGACAAATATGGAACTGGAAGCAGAAGATTCGGGGACTCTTTTAAAAATTACCCGTCCAGCTGGTGATGTGGTTCCGGTGACTGAGGTGATTGGTTATATTGGAGCAGAAGGAGAGACTCTTGATGAGTTAGACGTCAGTGTGAAAGAAGCGACAGCTCACCTAGAATCAGCTGGACTTGAAGTTCCAAAGACGGTGACGGCAGAGGTGTCTTCAGAACAAAAAACTTCGCTTGCATCAGATGAGTATGATGTGGTTGTCGTTGGTGGAGGACCTGCAGGTTATTATGCAGCTATTCGTGCTGCGCAACTAGGAGGTAAGGTAGCTATCGTTGAAAAGTCTGAATTCGGTGGTACTTGCTTGAATGTTGGCTGTATTCCAACGAAAACTTATCTTAAGAATGCTGAAATTTTAGACGGGTTAAAAATCGCTGCTGGGCGAGGAATTAATCTGGCTTCAACCAATTACAGTATTGATATGGATAAGACTGTAGATTTTAAAAATAGTGTTGTGAAAACCTTGACGGGTGGTGTTCGAGGACTTTTGAAAGCAAACAAAGTAGCTATTTTTGATGGACTAGCTCAAGTCAATCCAGATAAAACAGTGACAATTGGTCATCAAACCATTAAAGGTCATAGCATTATTCTTGCGACAGGATCAAAAGTGTCTCGTATCAATATTCCAGGTATTGATTCACCGCGTGTTTTGACATCTGATGACATTCTTGATTTACGCGAAATACCAAAATCACTAGCTGTTATGGGTGGTGGCGTTGTTGGTATTGAACTTGGATTGGTTTGGGCATCATATGGTGTCGAAGTGACCGTTATTGAAATGGCTGACCGCATAATTCCAGCAATGGATAAAGAAGTATCACAAGAATTGCAAAAGCTTTTAACCAAAAAAGGCATGACTATTAAGACAAGTGTTGGTGTGTCAGAAATCATTGATGAGTCAAACCATTTAACCTTGAAATTATCAAACGGAGAAACTGTTCAGGCTGATAAAGTTCTGCTATCTATTGGACGCGTGCCACAGATGAAGGGACTTGAAAAGCTAGATTTAGCCATGGATGGTAATCGTATTAAAGTAAACGCTTATCAAGAAACGTCTATTCCAGGTATTTATGCTCCAGGTGATGTTAATGGTCAGAAAATGTTAGCGCATGCTGCTTACCGTATGGGAGAAGTAGCTGCTGAAAATGCTCTTTCTGGCAATCATCGCAAAGCAAAACTCGAGTATACACCTGCAGCTGTCTATACTCATCCAGAGGTGGCTATGGTTGGATTAACTGAAGAAGCTGCGCGTGAGCAGTATGGTGATGTCTTGATTGGTAAATCAAGTTTTTCAGGTAACGGACGAGCTTTGGCATCAAATGAAGCTCAAGGATTTGTTAAAGTCATTGCTGATTCTAAGTACCATGAAATTCTTGGTGTGCATATTATTGGTCCTGCAGCAGCTGAGCTGATTAACGAAGCAGCAACTATCATGGAAAATGAGTTAACAGTTGATGAAGTGGCCCAAGCCATTCATGGACATCCAACCTTCTCTGAAAATATGTATGAAGCTTTTCTAGATACTATTGGCGAAGCTATCCATAACCCACCCAAGAAATAAAAAGCTGTTGAAAGCAAGTTAACGGCTTTATAGAAATTTGTTTTCTTAACAAAAAAGATATATTATTAATTATTTCTTTATACATAAAAAGGCTAAGAATTTTTGTCTTAGCCTTTTGTTTTCGCTTAACTTGATCAGTAAGCTCATATGTGAGTATGAAAAGTGAAGAGTTATTTTAGTTTTGAGGATGTTTTGTTTATGAACTTAGAAATTAAATAGATTGGGATTTTTCTTGTGTGATTTCAGTTGATGTTTGTGTTTTAGCAAGGTAGACACCTGTTAATGTAATCAAAATGGCGATAACGGTTTGGAGGTTTAAACTCTCTTGAAAAACTACCCAAGCATAAAGTGCGGCAACGACTGGCTGAGAAAGGGTAATTAAGCAGGATAGGCAGGCACTAACTTTTCCCAAACAATAAGCTAGTAAGCCTTGTCCCAAAATTTGAGAGACTAAAGCTAATGCTAATAGCGGCCAAAGCTCACCAAAGTTTTTTGGTAAATAAAAGCCTTCAGTAAAGAAAATAACAAAAGCAAGTACTAGCAGCGTTCCAAAAGCACTGATAAACATGATGGTATTTGATTTGACCGTATCGCGTAATTTGTAAACGGTAATCATGAACATGGCATAAAAGACTGAAGCTCCAAGGCTCATAGAATCTCCGAGTAAACGATTAGGAGACATGGTTACTTTATTTGCCATGAGAACAAGAACACCAGTAAGAGTAATCAAGCCACCTAATAAAAACTTAGGCGTTATTTTTTCTTTGAATAGGAAATAACTGACTGGAATAACGGTAAAAGGGGTAAGGTTCACTAATAAATTTGAATTAGCGACGCTTGTATAAGAAAACGAAGTGTTCCATAAAGTCAAATCTCCTGCTAGAAAAGCGCCTGCTAAGACAATCGTTATGACTTCTTTACGACTCAAAGCCTGTAAATCAGACTTCTTAAGAAATGGCATTAGCATGGGAATGGAAAATAAAACACGGTAAAAACCGGTATTGATTGGTGGTAACGAACTGAGTTTGACAAAGATGCCACCAGTTGCTAAAAAACAGATAGCTAGAAAAATTAAGAATATATATTTGCTATCATTTGTACGATTTTGCTTCATTTTTTCACCTCAGCTAAAATTGTAACGAATATGTGGTATAATAAAAAGTACCAGTATTTAAAAATTTTTAGGTGCCACTTTGGAGGTAATATGATTCATCTTGATCGCAGTGCAGGTAGCAGTCCCCTGTACCAGCAAATCTATCAGCAAGTAAAATCAGATATTTTGCAGGGCTATTTACCACCAGCTGAGAGACTTTTAGGGACTCGAACTTTAGCTAAAATGCTTGGAGTTAGCCGTAATACCGTTGATCGAGCATACATGCAGCTAACTTTGGAAGGATATATTGAAAGTCGTCAAAATGCTGGCTTTTATGTTTTAAAATTGCCCAAAGCCTTTCAATCAGAAAAAGGAGTTAATGACATTCTTCCTAGCAAGGAAGCTTGTTCAAATGATGATCACATTGTTTATGACTTAACAAATAGTAGTCATACCAATAATTTGTTTCCAAAAAAAGTTTGGAAAAAGCATTATTTACAAGCGCTTGATGAATTGGATAAAGCAGAGCAATTATCAACTTTGCAGCCATTTCAGGGAGAATATAAGCTGAGAAAGGAAATCAGTCGATACTTGGAACGTATCCGCGGGGTGAAATGCCACCCTAATCAAATTATCATCACCAGTGGTTTGCAGCAGTCATTAGATTATATCTGTCAGTTCCTAGGAAATACGCAAAAAAGCGTCTTGATGGAAGATCCAAGCTATCCTAAGGCGCGTGAAATTTTTAAGAAAAACGCCTATCCAATCGTGACGGCAGAAGTTGATGAGAAGGGTTTGGACTTGACTAAGGTTGAAAGGAGTTCGGAGATTGAGATGATTTACACCACACCATCGCATCAATTTCCACTGGGGATGATTATGCCAATTTCTAGGCGTCAGGAGCTGCTAGCTTTTGCCAAGGAAAAGAATTCCTTTATCATTGAAGACGATTATGATAGTGAACTTCGCTATTACCAACGTCCAATCCCTGCTTTAAAATCCATTGACTACCTTGATCGCGTGATTTACCTTGGGACTTTTTCAAAAATCTTGTCACCGTCATTTCGGATGGGCTACATGGTTTTACCTGAGCAATTCACGGAAGCTTTCTTGGATAAATTTAAACTTTACAATAGTACGGTGAATTTGTTGAATCAAATTGCGCTGGCTAATATTTTATCTAGTGGCGATTATGACCGCTTGGTTCGCAAAATGAATCATGTCTTCAAAAAACGTTATGAAGCATTTAAAAAGGAATTCGAGGAATTTAAGGCTCCGATTAAACTATCTTCAAATGTTAGTGGACAATATTTTCTGTTGACTTTTCCAGATAAAATCAATCAGTGTGATGTCATTAAACGTGCTGAAAAAGAAGGTGTCCGAGTTTATGATACCATGCAATTTTGGCAAGAAAAAGCGGCTTGTCCGCAGGAAAGTCTCTTTCTTGGGTTTAGTAAGATTGACTTGGAAGATATTCCAGATTGTGTTAAGAGATTGAGAAAAGCTTGGGAGAATTAGTGAGCAAATTAAAAGACGCAGGTCTGTGATTCTGATATACTAAGCTTAATGAAAATGAAGGAGCTTTCATATGAAGTATATCGTCAACAAGTCCCACAACCCAGCTTACAATATTGCCTTGGAAGCTTACGCTTTTCGTGAATTACAAGATGAAGATGAGATTTTTATTCTCTGGATCAATGAACCAACGATTGTGATTGGCAAACACCAAAATGCTATCGAAGAAATTAATAAAGCCTATACAGATGAGCATGGTATTCATGTGGTTCGTCGCTTGTCAGGTGGCGGAGCAGTATACCATGACCTTAATAATTTGAACTACACCATTATTTCTAATAAAACCCAAGAAGGTGCCTTTGATTTTAAGACCTTCTCACAACCTGTCATTGAAACCCTTGCTGATCTTGGTGTGACAGCGACCTTCACTGGAAGAAATGACCTTGAAATCGATGGCAAAAAGTTTTGTGGTAATGCACAAGCTTATTACAAAGGTCGCATGATGCATCATGGTTGTTTGCTTTTTGATGTTGATATGACAGTGCTTAGCAATGCCCTTCAAGTTTCAAAAGATAAAATTGAATCAAAAGGGGTTAAGTCAGTTCGTGCGCGTGTGACTAACATTTTGAATGAATTACCCGAAAAAATCACAGTTGAAGACTTTTCGGATAAACTGTTAGCTAAAATGAAAGAATCTTATCCAGAAATGACCGAATATGTCTTTTCAGAAGAAGAATTAGTAGCCATTCAAACCTTAGCAGACCAGAAATTTGCAACTTGGGATTGGAATTTTGGCAAATCGCCAGATTATACTATTAAACGCTCAGTTCGCTATCCAGCTGGTAAGATTACAAGCTACGTCAAAGTTGAAAAATCGATGATTACAGGTCTTAAAATTTATGGTGATTTCTTTGGCATCAAAGATGTTTCAGATATTGAAGAAAAACTCATCGGTCTACGCTATGAATACCAAGATGTCCTAGAAAAACTCCAAACCATAGACACCACACAATATTTCACTAATATCAGCCCACAAGAAATTGCAAAAGCAGTAGTGGAGTGAGGTAATATAAAACCAGCTAGCAAAAATTGCTAGCTAGTTTTGGTTAATCTTCATTATCTTTGATTTCAATGTAATCAATACTGTATTCGATTGTTGAGAAAGTTTTATCTGTTCCGAATTCAGCTTGTCGAGTTTCATTTGGTGTCCAGTTATTGAAAATTAAGTATTGTTCATCAACAACCACACCTTGATCATTTTTTAATTTAGCAATGACACTTAAGTCTTCAATTGTATACTCAGTATTATTAGTTGCAGTTGCAGTATATTCTCCGTACTCTTCAAAAGATTTTTCTTCATCTTTGGCAAATGATAGAGAGTTAATTAATTTTGTAACCTGCTCTTTGGCTTTATTGTTTTTTTGCACTTCTTTACCTGAGGCTAAGAGTTCATCAAGATTTTTTTGATTGGCTTTTGAAACCTTGATTTTTTTGATTTTATTAATTTTATTTAAAGCTTCAGTTCGTTGGTCGTAGGCATCAAACCATTTTTCGTAAAAAGAATCAGCGCCGAATGTTTGAGCAATTTCTTTACATTTTTTTAATGAATTAATGTAGGAAATAGCCGCTTCTTGTAATTTACTATCTTTAAATGATAAATCACTATATTTATTAACTTCATCAAGCTCTTTTTTGATAGCAACAGTATAGAATTCTTTAGATTCATCATCGTTATTATCAACATAAGTCCATCTTGATTCCAAGCCTTTGGCAAGTGATGACATAAATTTATCATCGTAGTATGTTTTTTCGCTTGTCTTTTTAGAACATCCGACTAAGATTAAGCAAGTGATGGTTATTAAACCTAAAAACCATTTTTTCATGTTTTATAATTCTCCTATAAGCTTTTAACGTGGTTCAGTTTTTTGCACGTTTTCCTAATTTAGTCTAAGTAGTGCATGTGTTTGGTAATCCATTGTTGCAATTTAATATTAAGCCAGAATGAGTAAATACCTAGCGTGATGACTGTTAAAATTAGCCATTTAATCCAATTTCCAAATAGCTGCATAGCTGTACCATCAAAGTAAAAACGGTGTCCGTCGATGACAGTGTGTTTGACCTTCCAATTGATCATAATGCAAATTCCCCATGGGGCACAAATACCAAGTGTTAAAATGGTAATCAAACTTGCAATAATGCTGTGTCCAATATAACTTAGCAAACCGCCGTCAAAATAGCTTTCGTGTTTCAAAAAAAATCTCCTTTGTAAAAAGTTGTGAAAACGATATTAGTTTAGCATATTGATTAGTGCCGTGCAACACATAATGAAAAAATAATGAAAAATTCCATTTTCATTATGAAGAATAAGATTATTTTGCTATAATGTTGAAAAAAGAGAATGGTGGTTTGATTATGCCTGAGATGAGACGACGTGACCGTGAAGTGAGAGATTTAGCAGAAATTAAAGCTATTATCGAAAAAAATATGATTTTGCACCTAGGTCTTTTTGATGAGGAATTTCCTTATGTTGTTCCTTTACATTATGGATATGAATTTAAAGAAGAAAATCATCAGTTTATTTTTTACATGCACGGTGCAAAACAAGGCCATAAGATTGATTTAATCCATCAAAATCCAAATGTTTGTATCCAAATTGAAGGTGAAGTCATACCAGATTATGACCACGAGATTCCATGTAAGTACGGTGCTTTCTTTACCTCTTTTATCGGACGTGGAAAAGCAGAGTTTTTGGAGGATTCTGAACAAAAAGCTTATGCCTTGAATCAACTCATGCAACACCAAACTGGTAAAATGTTTGAGTTTACCGAAAAAATGACAAATTCAGTTGCAGTGATTAAAGTTGTCATAGATTATTACACAGCTAAAGCGAAGAAAATGAAATCCGCAAAATAATGAAAAACAGCTAAACCAATGTTTAGTTGTTTTTTATGAGAAGATACAGAAAAATTAAAAAACTCTTGACTTTGAGTAGGCTCCAAGGTGTAATATTAGTAGTAGCAATTCAAATAGGAGGAAAGAATGGATAGTTTTTCGGATAAGGCGTTAGAAAAGAATTACTTTTTTAGTAATCGTGATTTAACCAAACTTTTTATCCCTTTAATCATTGAGCAGGGCTTAGAATTTTTGGTTGGTCTTATTGCCTCAATCATGGTTTCAAGAGTTGGAGAAGCAGCTGTGTCGGGAGTTTCTTTGGTAGAATTCTTGATGGCTCTTTTTATTAGTATTTTTGCGGCATTTGCGACTGGTGGCGGGATTGTAGCAGGTCAATATTTGGGTGACCGTGATACTAAAAATGCCAACAAAGCTGTCAATCAGCTAGTCAAATTTACTTTATTTTTCAATTTAGGGATTACGGTTTTGATTTTTGCGATTAAACCTTTTATTTTGAGTCATTTATTTGGGTCAATTACACCTGAAGTTCACGCGCAAGCTGATCGTTACTTTAATATCGTAGCTCTTTCGACTCCCTTTATTGCTCTTTATAACTCAGGCGCAGCCATTTTCAGAACCTTAAATAAATCTCGCTTACCGATGAATATTATGTTAGTCATGAATGGCTTGAACATTGTCATGGGCGTTAGCTTGATTTACGGTTGTGGTTGGGGTGTTGAAGGAGTAGCTATTCCAATTCTTCTTTCCCGTGTTGGTGCCATGCTTTTGGTTTTGTGGTTTGCACATCATATCAAGTCAGACTTGACTTTGGGGAATTTCTTAAAAGAAAAAGTCGACTGGCAGATGATCAAAAAAGTTCTTGGTATTGGACTACCATTTGGTTTTGAAAATGGTATGTTTTTCCTTGGACGATTGATTGTTTTATCAGTTGTTTCCCTTTTTGGAACCGCAGCTATCGCCGCAAATTCAGTTGGTGGAACCATAATCATGTTCCAGGGATTACCTGGTATTTCTATTGTTTTAGGCTTAGCAGTTGTGATTTCAAAATGTGTTGGTGCTGGGGATTACGAACAAGCTGAGTATTATAAGCGTAAAGTTAGCCGTATTATTCATTTAGCTAACGCTTCATTTTCAGTTGTTGTGATTGCTTTGATGCCTTTATTAATGAAGATTTATGACTTATCAGACCAAGCTACTCATTATGTTTGGATTATTGTGCTTGCTCATGGTATTTTGGTTAGTATTTTCTGGAATTCAGGTTATGTTTTGCCGGTTGTCTTTCGTAGTGCTGGAGATGCTAATTTTCCAATGGTTATCGGAATCGCCTCAATGCTTTTAGTACGCGTTGTATGTGCTTATCTGTTATCGATTAATTTTGGTATGGGAATGCTTGGAACTTGGGTAGCAATGTTCTTAGACTGGTTTGTAAAAGGTATCATCTATGAAATTCGCTATCGAAAAGGTACTTGGAAAAATTATAAATTAGTTTGATAAAAAAAGAGCTGGGAGTTTATCCCAGTTCTTTTAGTTTAATGAAGTAAATCTTGATAGATAGCCGCTTCGTCATCTTCAGCAACATTGAAAATGATTTTTTTGACATATTTGCTTTGATCTAAAAAGGCTTTAACAGTATTAACAGCGATTTTAGCCGCTTCTTCATTGATGAAATGATTGTCATGATTAGTCGCAAGAGAAGAAAGTGCAACGGATTCTAATTGGTTTTTCTCAGCTAATGTTAAGCAAGACAGATAACTTTGGGCTAACAAATCTTTATCTTCAGGTGTGAGGTGTTCATTGATAGCAGGACCAACGGTGTGAAGAATAAAGTTAGCAGGCAGATTGTAACCTGGCGTGATTTTAGCACTACCAATTGGTTCATCATGCCCTTGGTCTTTCATCAAGTTGTAGCATTCTAAACGTAATTGAACCCCCGCATAGGTATGGATAGTATTGTCAGTACATTCGTGAAGGGGTTGGAAACAACCGAGCATTTGTTGAGTGGCTGTATTGACAATAGCATCGACTTGAAGTCGTGAAATATCTCCCTTCCAGACGTACAAACGCTCATCAGTCATAAGTGGGTGTAAGTGATTTAAAAAGACGACCACCCGTTCGGCTTTTTTCAATTGAAGATAATCATTTTGCATGATTAAAAAACGAGTTGAGACAGCCATTGGCGGTCTGACATTAAGAAGAGCACGCAAGAGAGTTTCTTGTCCAGGTAAGTCATCTGGAACATCGATGGCTTTAAATTGCGGATTCTCCATAATAAGGTAATCTAACAGGAAGCTTACCATTTCTTTCTTAGTCATATGGACTCCTTACTAATTTTAAAATCGCTTTCTCAAATTTTAGTATATCACCTTTTTAAGGAATTCGCATCAAGAAAAAAATATTCTGACTCAAGCAGATAAAAAAATAAGAGCCAAGGCTCTTATTTTTTAATAATCAAGTCGATAGCCTTGGCCAGATTTTCTTCTTGTTGTATAGGGTCTTTGACAGGTTCTTCAATGACTTGATTGATTTTATTTCCGATGACGATACCGATAGTACGATTGATACTTGAGCGAACTGCAGTTAGTTGTGTCACAATGTCGATACATTCTTGGTCTTCGTCAATCATTTTTTGGATACCGCGTAATTGTCCTTCGGCACGTTTTAAACGGTTGATAATATCTTTTTTGTCTGTTTTCATGAGGCCTCCTTTATGTTTTTATTATACCGGTGGTAGGTATATTTGTCAAATGCAAGACCTTTTCGTTGACAGAATAAAAAGAGCTATGGTATTATCTTAGTATACCTATAGGGGTATCTAAAAGAAAGGAGGAAAAGGCTTATTTTTCTTAATAAATTATTTTCTCAATCAGTGAGAACAGTTACTACGAGTGAATTAGAGTCTGTTTTACAAGATAAATCAACAACCTTGCTTGATGTTCGAACAGCTCAAGAATACGCCGGGGGGCATATTAAAGGAGCACGACTTTTCCCGCTTGACAGAATTCATACCTACGAGGGTAAAAAAGAAAGTCCTGTTTACCTAATCTGTCATTCAGGAGCACGTAGCAAACGCGCTGCGAAACTCTTGAAAAAGAAAGGTTATGATGCCATTTCAGTTAAAGGTGGCATGCTTGCTTGGCAAGGAAAAACAATTGGAGGTAACAAATGAGTAAAATTTTGATTGTCGGTGGTGTAGCTGGGGGCATGTCTGCTGCAACACGTCTTCGTCGTTTGATGGAAGATGCTGAAATTATTGTTTTTGATAAAGGGCCTTATGTGTCTTTTGCTAACTGTGGGCTACCTTTTCATGTTTCTGGAGAAATTGCAGAGCGTGATAACTTGCTAGTTCAAACACCAGAACGTTTGAAAGCACGTTTTAATATTGAGGTTCGTCCAGAATCAGAAGTATTGTCAGTTGATGCTGATAAGAAAGAAATTACAGTTCGTCATGAAGAGAAAGTTTACACAGAATCATATGACAAACTAATCTTGTCACCAGGTGCTAAACCATTTGTGCCACAAATGGAAGGTTTAGACAGCGCTGATAATGTATTTGTACTTCGCAATATTCCAGATTTGGATAAAATCATGGCAGCTTTATCTGATGTACAATCAGGAAATGCGACAGTCATCGGTGCTGGATTTATCGGGCTTGAAATGGCAGAAAGCCTA
The DNA here is from genome assembly GCF_002393675.1 of Streptococcus sp. UBA4344. Lineage (NCBI taxonomy): Bacteria > Bacillati > Bacillota > Bacilli > Lactobacillales > Streptococcaceae > Streptococcus > Streptococcus sp. UBA4344. The sequence continues at coordinate 7,118 of NZ_DGTE01000015.1, read as the reverse complement.
GCCAAAAAAGGTTTGAAAGTGACAATCGTTGAAAAAGCGCCGCACGTTTTACCGCCACTTGATGAAGAAATGGCTGCTTTTGTTAAGAATGAATTAACACGCAACGGTATTACAGTCTACACCAATCAATCTGCTAAAGCGTTTAAAGATAATGGGAAAACTATTATCCTTGAAGATAGTAGTGAATTGACATCAGATATTACGATTATGTCTGTTGGTGTTCAACCAGAGTCAAGTTTGGCTAAAGACGCAGGTCTTGAACTTGGCCTTCGTGGTGGTATTTTGGTTAATGAAAACTACCAAACAAGCAACCCTGATATTTATGCTGTTGGGGATGCCATTATTGTCAAACAAGAAATCACTGGTCAAGATGCGCTTATTTCTCTAGCTAGCCCAGCAAACCGTCAAGGTCGTCAAGTAGCTGATAATATTGCTGGGATTGCTCGCCAAAATAAAGGTAGCATTGGAACAGCTATTGTTCGTGTCTTTGATTTAGCAGCTGCTTCAACAGGACTTAGCGAGCGTATTGCACGTCAAAACTTTGATGATGTTGCTGTTGTTCACACAAATAACAAAGATCATGCTGGTTACTATCCTGGTGCGACAGATGTTGTCATAAAACTAATTTTTAATAAGAAAACTGGTGTTATCTATGGAGCACAAGCAGTTGGTCAAAAAGGTGTTGATAAACGTATCGATGTTTTAGCGACAGCCATTAAAGCAGGCTTGACTGTGGCAGATCTTCCAGAATTAGAATTTACTTATGCGCCACCATTTGGAGCAGCAAAAGACCCTGTAAACATGGCTGGATATGCTGCCCTTAATATTATTGAAGGGGTTAGTGAGTCTGTTCAGTGGTATGAATTAGCTGATGAATTAGCAAAAGGTAAGGTCTTCCTTGATGTTCGTACTAAAGCAGAAGTTGCCAGAGGTCATATTGCCGATGGTATTAACATACCACTAGATGAATTACGTGACCGTTTATCAGAACTAGATCCAAACCAAGAGTACATTATCAGTTGTCACAGTGGTCTTCGTTCTTACATCGGCGAACGTATTTTGAAACAACATGGCTTTAAAGTAGAAAATCTTGATGGTGCTTATCACCTATACAGTACTGTCAAACCAGAGGAGATTAAACATGGTTAAATACATTAGTGCAAAACAATTGCATGATGCATTAAATAATAATGAAGCGTTAAACATTATTGATGTTCGTGAGAAAATGGAATTTGCAATGAGACATGTACCTACAGCAGTCAATCTTCCCTTGAGTGAATTTGTATCTGGCTACCAAGCGCTTGATAAAGATAAAACATACCATATCATTTGCCAAAGTGGTGCCCGTTCAGAACAAGCCTGCTTTTTTCTAGATGACCAAGGCTATAAAGTGGTAAATGTTGATGGCGGCACATCAGCGTGGCCAGGAGCATTGGAATACTAATAGAACATTTTTTTAAACATCTTCCTATTTTTTAACAGGGCAAATTTGTCCTGTTTTTATGATATAATCATTTTATGACTGATAAAAATGATATTTTACAAAGGGCTGAAAAGCTTGTTTATGATAAATTACATGCAGAAGCTAGTGGTCATGACTGGTGGCATGCGGTTCGTGTGAGAAATACAGCGCGTGAATTAGCTGAAAAAGAAGGAGCAGATAGCTTTATCTGTCAGTTGACAGCTTTGGTGCATGATATGGCTGATGAAAAGTTAAATGATGATCCTAAGCAAGCTCTAGCTAATTTAAAAGCTTGGCTCGTTGAGCGGCAACTTTCTCAAGCAGACGTCGAACACGTTATTCAAATCATCAATACCATGTCTTTTAAAGGAGATGGAAGCAGTATTCCAGCAACTTTAGAAGGAAAAGTTGTGCAAGATGCTGACCGTTTGGATGCTATTGGTGCGATTGGTATTGCGCGTTGCATGGCTTATTCAGGAAGTAAAGGCCGTCCTATTCATGACCCCAGCATGACTGCCCGTGAACATTTGACTGCTGAGGAGTATCGTAATGGCAAGGACACAGCAATCATGCATTTTTATGAAAAATTGCTTAAACTTAAAGACTTGATGAACACAAGCCACGCTAGAAAAATGGCTGAGCACCGCCACGCTGTTTTGGAAGAATTCTTAAAAGAATTCTACGCAGAATGGGACGGTAAGTTGTAAGAAGGAGAGACTGATATGACGATTAGACGAGCAAAAGAAAGTGATATATCAAAACTGATTGATTTACTAGAGCAAGTTCTCTTGGTGCACCATAAGGTTAGACCTGATTTATTCCAAGAAAAGGGTGTCAAATATACGGAAGCCCAATTAGCTGAGTTGATAGCTGATGATAATCGTCCGATTTTTGTCTATGAAGACGAAGAGGGACAAGTTCTTGGGCATATGTTTACCGTTATCGAGCAATCGTCAGCGCCAAAAGTGCCACGAAAGACACTTTTTATTGATGACTTGTGTGTGGATGAGGCTGCGCGTGGGCAAAAAATCGGTGAGCAGTTATATCAGTTTGCCTTGCAGTATGCCAAAGAGATTGGTTGTTACAACTTAACGTTGAATGTCTGGAGTGCTAATAAATCAGCAGTTCGTTTCTATGAACGTCAAGGGATGAAACCACAAGAAACTCGTATGGAACAGATTATTGATTAAAAATAGAAGTCACGAGAAATCGTGGCTTTTTAGCAGCTGAAATTTCTAAAATCAAGTGCAGAAATCGCTTTATCTGATTATATAATTATGAGAATAGTTGTTAAATTGCTAATTTTAATTAGATACCGAAAATCTACTGCTAAATGCTAGAAATTATGCTACAATTAAAGGGAACACTGTTAGCCAAAGGGGCTGACGTTAATAGAAAGGGTAATAATGACTGACAAATCTACTTTGAACGATGTTCAAAAAATCATTGTTCTTGACTATGGTAGCCAGTACAACCAATTGATTGCTCGTCGTATCCGTGAATTTGGTGTTTTCTCTGAACTACGAAGCCACAAAATCACAGCAGACGAAGTTCGTGCAATTAACCCAATTGGTATCGTACTTTCAGGTGGTCCAAATTCAGTTTATGCTGACAATGCTTTTGGTATTGATGAAGAAATTTTTGAATTGGGTATTCCGATTCTAGGTATCTGTTATGGTATGCAATTGTTGACTGACAAACTTGGTGGTAAAGTTGTTCCAGCCGGTCAAACTGGTCACAGTGAATACGGTCAATCAACACTTCGTTTGCAAGCAAAATCAGAACTTTTTGCTGAAACACCAGAAGAACAAACTGTTTTGATGAGCCATGGTGATGCCGTTACTGAAATTCCTGCAGGCTTCCATTTGGTTGGGGACTCTGCTGATTGCCCTTACGCAGCAATTGAAAATACTGAGAAAAACATCTATGGTATCCAATTCCACCCAGAAGTTCGTCACTCAGTATATGGTAACGATATTTTACGTAACTTTGCTTTCCGCATCTGTGGTGCTAAAGGTGATTGGTCAATGGATAACTTCATTGATTTGCAAATTAATGAAATCCGTCAAAAAGTTGGTGATCGTAAAGTTCTTTTGGGACTTTCAGGTGGGGTTGACTCATCAGTAGTTGGTGTTCTTTTACAACGCGCTATCGGTGATCAATTGACATGCATCTTCGTTGACCACGGTCTTCTTCGTAAAGGAGAAGGTGACCAAGTTATGAACATGCTTGGTGGTAAATTCGGATTGAACATCATTCGTGTCGATGCTTCAAAACGTTTCTTAGACCTTCTTGCTGGTGTTGATGACCCAGAGAAAAAACGTAAAATCATCGGTAATGAATTTGTCAGTGTATTTGACGACGAAGCAAGCAAACTTAAAGGTGTTGACTTCTTAGCCCAAGGTACTCTTTACACAGACGTTATCGAATCAGGTACAGATACTGCCCAAACAATCAAATCACACCATAACGTTGGTGGTCTTCCAGAAGACATGCAATTTGAATTGATTGAACCACTTAATACACTTTTCAAAGACGAAGTTCGTGCGCTTGGTACAGCTCTTGGTATGCCTGACGAAATCGTTTGGCGCCAACCATTCCCAGGACCAGGACTTGCTATCCGTGTAATGGGTGAAATCACAGCAGAACGTCTTGAAACAGTTCGTGAATCTGATGCTATCCTTCGTGAAGAAATTGCTAAAGCTGGTCTTGACCGTGATATCTGGCAATACTTCACAGTTAACACAGGTGTTCGCTCAGTTGGTGTTATGGGTGATGGACGTACTTACGATTACACAATCGCAATCCGTGCAATCACATCAATCGACGGTATGACAGCAGACTTTGCACGTATCCCATGGGATATTCTTCAAAAAATCTCTGTTCGTATCGTAAATGAAGTTGACCACGTTAACCGCATCGTCTACGATATTACAAGTAAACCACCTGCAACAGTTGAGTGGGAGTAGTACTAGATTTTTAGCGACGAAGTCGCAAAAAAAGTCTTTAGTACTACCCCTGTGATAGCTGTCTCAGAACAAGGAGCAAAAGCGACGATGTGATGAGGTTGCTGAGAGGTGAATAATATAACCACTTAGAAGAAAATCTTCTAGGTGGTTTTTTAGTTGAATTTATCAAATCAAGTGGTATAATATCAAAGCTTATTAACAGTATTTGTCTGGAATAAAGGAGGTTTGAAATGGAACTTTGGGATGCTTATGATGCGCATTTGAATGTAATTAAGGGACAAACTTTAGTCCGTGGGGAAAAGATTCCTTGTGGTGTTTATCATTTGGTTAGTGAAATTATTGTTAAGCACAGCGATGGGACTTATTTATTAACACAAAGAGATCCAAGAAAAAATCTAGGTGGCATGTGGGAAGCGACCGCAGGAGGTTCAGCTTTGCAAGGCGAAAGTCCTTTAGATTGCGCAAAACGAGAATTACGTGAAGAGACAGGAATCGTGACAGATGATTTTGTTGAAGTAGGGCGCGTCTTACACCAAAGGCATCAAACTTATTATGTCAATTATCTTTGTCATACAGACGTCGATAAGGATAGTATTGTTTTACAAGAAGGTGAAACCTCTGCTTATAAATGGGTGACAGCTGAAGAATTGCGTCAAATGTCTCGAGAAGAACTAGCCACGCAGAGAATACAGAACTTTATCGAAGAATTGAGCTAACCAGATTTGGTTAGCTTTTTTGTTTTGATTTTGACCTTTCATCACAATAAATTTACCTCTTATCCCAAACTATTGCGAATTAAAAGTAAGTATGTTTTACTATAATCAAAAGGAGGGAAAGGATTGAAAATCACTATTGATGTAGATGATTCTCTGGAGCAAGATTATATAACCATTCATTGTAAAGAGCTGACAGATGATATTTTAGAACTTCAAAAAAGTTTAGTCAGTAAATCTGTGGGAAGTCTTCGCATCTCAGCTTTTCAGGATGATGTTGAACATTTTTTAGAATTAAAAACAATCATTTTTATGGAATCAGATGGTAATTATATTCTTGTTCATACTTCGCAGGACATTTACAAAACCAGGCGAAAATTATATGAATTGGAAGAACTTCTTCCAAGGGATTTTATCAGGGTATCGAAATCAACTATCGTTAATACCGTCAGGATTTCTGGCATAAAGAAGAATATTACTGGTGCTAGTGAGATATCCTTTACTCATTCTACTAAAAGAGCGTATGCATCAAGAAATTATATTAAGGCATTAATTGAAATTATGGACGAAAAGAGGTTGAAGAGATGAAAAAACATAGAATTAATTCAATTATTACTGGATTATTATTGATTTTATTTGCTGTGATGTTATTACTTAATAAAATGGGAGTATTGTCTGAATTTCCGTCATTGAAGTTTATGATGAAAATTGCTTTGATAGTCATTTTAGCTTACTTCATCATTGTGAATGGTATCGGTAAAAGAAGTTTTCTTGGTGTGACATTCCCACTTGGTATTATTGCTTGTTTATTCTCTGATTTGCTTGGGATTGGTATGGTATCTCCGTTTATCATCATTTTGGTTTCTATTTTGATTGGAGTTGGTCTTTCTATGATTTTTGGTAAGAAGGCATATGTTCGTCATGATTTTGGAGGCAAGTACATCTATAGTAATGTTTCAGATTCTAAGGAATATTCGGATGCTGACGGGACATTTACAGTAGACAATAGTCTTGGTGAAAGAACAGCTTATATGTCTGTGAATGATTTAAGACATGGTAAAATTGAAAATGCCCTAGGTAGTTTGATTGTTTATCTTAATGGCACAAGTTTAGATGAATCGGGTGCTACGATTGATATCGATAATGGTCTAGGTAAACTGCAAGTTTATGTTCCAAAAGAATTTAGAGTATCAGTCAATATTGATAATGGTCTCGGTACCGTTAACACGCATGGTAATCCAGCAACAGATGAAACATTGCCATTGTTGAAACTCAACATTGATAATGGTCTCGGTACAACAGATATTTATTTTGAATAGAATATATAGCCTAAAGCCTTAAAGAATTTCTTTGAGGCTTTTTGATTTCTTTCTTGAAATGCATTTTCAGGTAACGTATAATAAAAATGTTTTGAAAATTTAATGAAAATAGTTGTGGCAGCGACACTTAGAATCAGGAGATAACGATGATATATAAGCTACCAAGAATGAAAGTGCTTATTTTAACTTTGTTAATGGCTTTTATGGAGCTCTCAGCCTTACCAGCAGCTTTTTTAGGTCAAGTAACTTTCAAAGATATTAAACCAATGTATTTTACATTGATGTTAAATTTTGTTCTAGCCTTGCTTATTTGCTGGTTGTGCCAAAAAATTTGGATTAAATCATTGAAGTTTGGTTTACAAAAATCAGGTCTTTTTCAGGTTTACAAAGATTTGGCTTACCAGCTGTGATTGCGACGCTAGCTGTAGCAATTACTTTTTGCAGTGGCTTAGCACCATTTGGTAATCAACCATCCTTTTGGCGTGTCTTAGTTGAAGGAATTATTTATTATATTGGTGTGGCTGTTGTAGAAGAAGTGTACTTGAGAGGATTATTGCAAAATCTTTTAGAAAATTGTTTTGAAAATAGCAAGAATGCAGCATTATATGCTATTTTGATTACCTCTTTTTTGTTTGGCTTTGGTCATATATTTGGG